>CAMCJY010000054.1 GCA_945875225.1 Comamonas sp. lk
AAATTCAATTCCCAGGTGTTCGTCCGCTGTTTTGCGTGTGCCCGCAGTGAGCAGCTCAACGCTAATAGGTTTTTGCCAGATACGCATACAGCGCTCGCTTTAAGAAAATGTGCGGGATAGCTCGGCAATATGCTCGGGCGAAATGCCGCAGCAGCCCCCGACCATGGTGGCGCCCTGGCCCACCCAGCGCCGCGCCCAGCCGGTATAGGACAGCGGGTCCAGGTCGGCGCGGATGTCCAAAATGACCGCATTGGCCGTGGCTTTTTTGGATTGCGGAGGAAAGGCATTGGCATACACGCCAATGTTTACGCCCGTGTCGCCAATCACGTTGCGTGCTGCCACGACGGCCGCTTCCATCACCTCGGGTTGGCTGCAATTAAACAGCACGGCTTTGGCGCCCAAGGCCAGCGCTTCGCGCACTGCCACATCAACCGCTTCGCCCGATCGCAGCGTAACGGCATCGCCTTCGGGCTCATCGTCGAGTGTGAAAGAAATCCACAAGGGTTTGGTGTTGGTGCCCAGCGCTTCATGCGCGGCGCGAATTTCGGCTATCGAGCTCTGCGTTTCGGCCAGCCACACATCGACCAGTGCGTCCATGCCTTCGATCAGCTTGCGATGTATCGCTACCGACTGCGCATGGACAAACAAATCGGGCCGGTAAGAACCCAAGGCCGGCGGCAGCGAACCGGCTACCAACACCTTATGCGTAGCGGCGTCTGCGCTGGCGCGGGCCAGTTCGGCGGACAAGCGGGCCAGGGCCACACCTTGGGCCTCAAAGCGCTCCTGGCCGATATGAAAAGGCACCACCGCATAGCTATTGGTCGTCAGCACCTGCGCGCCGCTGTGGGCAAAAGCATCGTGCGCCTGGCGCACAAACTCCGGCCCTTGCATCAACGCCAGCGCCGACCATTCGGGTTGCTGAAAAGGGGCGCCTATGCGTTTGAGTTCACGGCCCATGCCGCCATCGAGAATTGTGACCATGTGATCCCTGTTTTAAAGCTCGTCTTGCGCCCAGTACCACTTGTACAGAAAGTGCTGGCCCAAACGCCGAAACGGCGCCAGGGCTTCGGAGCGGAACAGCTTGAAGAAATTCGGATATTCCAGGGGCGAACTGTATATCGGAAGTTGGAAAACCGCCTGCCCCTGGTCTTTGCCGGCCACGCGCTGGGCAATACGCTTGCCTGCCCAGGTGGAAAAAGACACGCCGTTGCCGCCATAGCCCAGCGCATGCCACACCGTTTGAGTCGGGTCCGGGCGGGTCAGGCGCGGCATCATGTCATGGCTCACGTCCACCCAGCCCCACCAGGAGTAGTCGATTTGAATGCCGGCCAGTGGAGGGAATTTGCGCGCAATCGCGTCGGTCAGCAGCTTCAGGTGGATAGGGCGCTCGGCATCCGCGCCGCTGATGGCGCTACGGCTGCCTAGTTGCAAACGGTTGTCGGGCAACAGGCGGTAGTAAAAACGCAGCGTACGCGTGTCGGTCAAAAAGGTTTGGGACTTGAAATTCGTGGCCTGGAGTTCGGCATCTGTCAAAGGCCGAGTCACCACCGAGTTGGACAAAATCGGTAGCAATTTGTTTTTCAAAATCGGCGTCATGCCCTGGCCGGTGTAGCCACCAGTACAGACCACCACGCGCTTGGCGCGCACCACGCCGCCCGGCGTTTGCAAATGGTGTACGCCGTTGATGGTTTGCCAGCCTTGCACCGGGCTGGCGGTATGCACTTTGGCGCCCAAGGCGCGGGCTTTTTGCATCAGGCCAAAGGTAAATTTCAAAGGGTGCACGCCCACGCCTTCGGGCTCCCACATGGCGGCGTGCGCATCGCGCTCATCGCAGTAGTTTTCGCGTAATTCTTGTGCGCTCATCATGCGCGTGCCGTAGCCGAAGATGTCGCGGCGCACCCGCGTTTGCTCTTGCAAATACGCGACTTTGGACGCGCGGTGCGCGACATACAAATGCCCGCCATCAAAAGCGTTGCAATCGATCTCTTGCGTCAGTGCCCGGAAGTTCTCAAAGCCGGTGCGGATCTCGGTGTCCAGCTTTTTGGCCGTATCCAAGCCCCAGCGCTCAATCCATTGCGAGCGGGTTAAGCGCCCGCTGGCGTTCTGGCCCTGGCCGCCGCTGCGACTCGAACAACCCCAAGCAGTCTGGTTGGCTTCCAGCACCACCGCGCCTATGCCATGGTCTTGCGCCAGGTACAGCGCGGTGGACATGCCGGTGGAGCCACCGCCGATCACGACCACGTCCACATCCATGTCGCGCAGCACCGGGCCTTCGTCCGCAGGCGGGGTTCCGGCGCTGGCCACCCAGTAGCTGGGGGCGTAGTCCCGCCCGGCGCCCAGCGTGGGCGTCACCAGCGGGTCGTACTGCGGGTCATAACGCGTTTCTGAAGGGCGACTAGGAGGCATAGCCGTTTGGCCGTGGAAATGCTGCGCTGTGCTCATGGCGGGATGCTCGGTGTGTCAGGCGGCGGGAGGCAAATTGGGGCGTGCTTTGCGGAATGCGTTTTTCACGGCGATCTTGCCGTTTTGGAAAGTGAAGATGTCCACGCCATCGGTCTCGACTCGGCTGCCGTCGGCTGCGGTGCCGGTGTAGGTCCATTGCGACACACCAAAGTCGCCGTGCACAAAATACACGCCATTGCGCCACTGCGCGTCCGGCAGCGTAGCCCAGGCCAGCGCAAAGGCTTTGCGCACTGCTTCGGGCCCTGCATGGCGGGCGCCACAGGCATCGGGGCCACCGGCAGTCATAAACACGCAGTCCTCGCTCATAAAACTCATCAGGCCATCAAGGTCATGGCGGTTCCAGGCTTCACTAAAGGCTTGCAAAGTGGCGGTAGTAACAGGCGGGTGGCTCACAGACATTCTCCAGGGAATCAGTTGGCACAAGTTTGACCTAAGGATAGGGTTCCTACCCACGTGGCGCTAGAGCCAGATGCGCTTATCGGCCAAGCCAGCCAGATGCTGGCCCCTACTGGCCCTTTCTTTATACTGGCTGGCACTATGACCCAGCGCCATCGCACCAAAGACGTCCAATGGGAAAGCTTGTTTGCGCTGCCCGATAAGCCGGCGCTGCCCTTGCAGCAGCGCTTGCGCTTGTCGGTGGTGCAGGCGATTTTGGATGGCCGCCTGCCCGCTGGCGCCCTGTTGCCCTCCTCGCGTGAACTGGCCCAGGTGCTGGGCCTGAGCCGCAATACGGTTACCGCCGCCTATGCGCATTTGATGGACGACGGCTTTATCGAATCGCGCCCGCGCAGCGGCGTCTTTGTGACCGACAACGCGCAGGCTGCGGCCAGTAAACCGCTAGCCCTGGGCACAGGGCGCGGCGCTGAAGCCGCCCAGGCCAAGGCCGAGGCGCTCGCAGGCGCAGCCCAACCCGATTGGGGCCGCCGCGTGCTGCGCTCTTTGTCCGACCAGCGCACCCTGGCCAAGCCCGATCAGTGGCGCCGCTATGCCTATCCTTTTGTGTACGGCACTTACGACCCGCAGCTGTTTCCATCCGAGGCGTTTCGCGAATGCTGCGTCCACAGCCTGGCGCGCGCACATTTACCGCATTGGACGCCCGACTTTGAGCTCAGCGATGTGCCCGAACTGGTTGAGCAAATCCGCCTGCGCCTCTTGCCCAAGCGCGGTGTGTTTGCCCTGCCTGAAGAAATTTTGATCACCGTGGGCGCGCAGCATGCGTACTACCTGCTGGCCGAAGCCTTGTTCGACGAAAACCAGCGCGTCGGACTGGAAGAGCCCGGCCATCCGCATGCGCGCAACAGCTTTGCGCCGCGCCATCCGCAATGCCTGCCGCTGGCTGTGGATGCCCAGGGCCTGAAGGTGGACCGTTTGCCGGCGCTGGACTATGTGTTTGTCACGCCCTCGCACCAAAGCCCCACCACCGGCACGCTCAGCATGGAGCGGCGCCGTCTGCTTTTGCAAAAAGCGCAAGACAAAGATTTTGTGGTGATCGAAGACGATTATGAGGCTGAAAATTTGTACGCGGGTGAGCCCATGCCTGCACTAAAAAGCCTGGACAAAGTGGGCCGCGTGATTTACGTGGGCTCGGTGTCCAAAAGCCTGTCGCCTTCGCTGCGCCTGGGCTATATCGTGGCGCCGCGCGCTTTGATTGCCGAATTGCGCGGCTTGCGCCACGCCATGGTGCGCCACCCCAGCGCATTCTTGCAGCACACGTTTGCGCTGTTTTTGTCCTTGGGCCACCACGACGCCCATGCCCGACGCGTCAACCAGGCCATGCAAGAGCGCATGTCCATGGTGGCACGCGCACTGCAACAGTATTTGCCGGACTTTCAATTTACGCTGCCATCGGGCGGCGCATCGGTATGGGTGCGCGCCCCGGCCTGGGTGGACTCGTCTGAATTGGCCTTGATTGCGCGTAAGCATGGGGTGTTAATCGAAGCGGGTGATGTGTTCTTTATGCACCCGCCCTATCCTTGTCCGTATTTCCGCTTGCGCCTGTCGTCCATCGCTGCCGAGCAAATTGCGCCCGGCATCAAAGCCCTGGGCGCCGCGGTCGATGAACTGGCCATTGCGCGGGGCGCGCCCAAACGCGTGGTTTTACGGGTGGCGTGAGCTGCTCGCGGTATTTGGGTTTGGTAGTTAAAAAATGATTTTTTTCGTCCACACTTAGTGGCTGTGCGCCCCAATTCTTCTGCGAGCTTTTGACTATGCGTTTAAGTATTTGGTTTGCTACGGCGTTACTTTTTGTAGCGCATGTGGGTGCATCTGCAAGCACCCTGGCAGAGAAGCTGCTCACATCGGAATATGTGTTGTTGATGCGCCATGCCCTGGCGCCTGGCGTAGGCGATCCGCAGGGATATTCTTTAGACCGTTGCGAGACGCAGCGCAACCTTGACGAGCAAGGCAAGCAACAGGCTGTGCGTGCCGGGCAGTGGCTGCGTAAACAAGGTATCCAAAGTGCTACGGTGTTGAGTAGCGTTTGGTGCCGCTGCCAGCAAACCGCGGACCGACTCGGCTACGGCTCTGTCGCCATAGAGCCCAGCCTGGCGTCTTTTTTCGATACGCCGGATCGCGCCCAAACACAAAACCAAGCGATGCAGCGCGTGCTGGCGAACATGCTTTCACAGCCCAATCGCAAGCCATTGATACTGGTAACCCACCACGTCAATATCTTGCAGTACGTGGGCGAGAACATAGGCTCTGGTGATATGGTGCTCGCGCGCGTCGGCGCGCAAGGACAGATGTTGGAATATTCGCGTATCCCCAGTCCCTAGGGGATACCCGTGCTAGCTGACGCAACATAAATTAGAGCAGCCTTATACGCATCCAAAGGGACCCATGCATTCCATAAAGATTTCTACTGCCACCAAGGCCGATGTGGCGGCAATAGCCCCTTTGTTTGACGCCTATCGACAGTTCTATCAATACGCGCCGGACTTGGCATTGGCTAATCGCTATATCGCAGAGCGTATCGAAAAAGCAGACGCCCTCATTTTGTTGGCGCAAGACGCAAGCGCACAAGCGCTTGGTTTTTGCCAGCTCTACCCTACTTTTTGCTCGCTAGAGGCCAAGCCGATTTATGCCTTGTATGACCTCTATGTGGCACCGGCAGCCAGGGGCGCGGGCATTGGTAACTTGCTGTTGTTGGCGGCCGAGCAAAGCGCCCGCGAGCACGGCATGTGCCGCTTGGATTTGACAACCGCCAAAACCAATCTTCCCGCCCAAGCGGCCTACGAAGCATTGGGCTGGGTGCGCGACGAGGTGTATTTTTCGTACAGCAAGGCGGTGAGCCCGCCCCCTTAATGTCAGCCAGGCGCTGGTGGGCGCTTCAGATTCCTCTACCAAGCGCAGGCCCATTAGGCCACCCAGGGCGCCCGACTGCTAAACCCGATACAGTTCTTTGGCGTACCCGCTCTAACCTCAGGAATTACCGCTATGTCCTTCTTTCGCCTCCTACTTGCCGCCAGTCTGTTTGTCTGCACCTTCGCTTTTGCCGCAGACACCAGCCCACCGACTCCAAAAGATACGGAATTGGAAAAAGCCAAAACCGCTATCGCGCGCAAAGACTGGGCCGCAGCGCAAGCGGTACTGGAGCCCTACACGGCCGCCAACCCGCGCAGCGCCGACGGCTTTAACTTGCTGGGCTACAGCTTGCGCAACCAGAAAAAATACGACGACTCGCTGGTCGCCTATAAACAAGCGCTCACCCTGGACCCCAAGCACAAGGGGGCACATGAGTACATCGGCATGGCCTACGTCCAAATGGGGCAGTTAGACAAAGCCAAAGAGCACCTTGCCAGTCTGGACAAAATTTGTCCTTTTTCGTGCGAGGAATACCGGGACTTGAAGAAAGCGATTGCCGAAGTGAAATAAGCGCGCAGCGCTTACAGCTTTTGCTTGAATTGCAAAATGTTGCCCTCCGGGTCGCAGCCGTCCAGCACGGTGTGGCCCCGAATCGTCCAGGCCAACTCCTGCGGCTTAAGCCATCCGCCGGTTGCCACCACGGCCAGCCGCAGCGCCTGCAAATCCGGCACCACAAAGCTGGGTTTCATCGCGCTGTCCTCGCGCAGCACCGGCGGCTTTGCGATAGTTATCTCGCGCGCGATTTTGGCGGGGATGGCATGCACGACCACTTCATAGCCATTGCCACCTAGTAGCTGGTGGCTGCGCGTACTTTCCAGTACTTCCAGGCCCAGTGTGCGGACGTAAAAAGCGCTTAACTTTTTTACGCTTTTGGCAAACACCACCAGGCCGGCTTGCCCGGACTGCGAAGTGGACTTAGCCATCGCGCACCCCGCTGCCCTTAAGCACCGTCACCTCAATCTCAATTTTCATGCGCGGGTCAATCAGCCCAGCGCTCACCATGGTCGCTGCCGGGCGGGCATGCCCTAGGTATTGGCGCAGCACCGGCCAGCAGGCTTCAAAGTCTGCGGCATGGGGCAGGATGTAATTGACGCGCACCACCTCGTCCAAGTTGGCCCCGGCTTGGGCCAGGGCGGCGGCGATGTTCTTGAAGCATTGCGCCGTCTGCTCGGCCACGTCCTCGGAAATTTCCATGCTGGCGTAGTCAAAACCGGTGGTGCCGGATACAAAAATCCAGTCGCCGACCACTACGGCGCGGGAGTATCCCATGTCGGACTCAAAGCGCGAGCCGGAGCTGATGTGTTGTCTTTGCATAGTTTAAAAAAGAAACGCCACCGGCACAGTGCGCAGTGGCGTTTCAATGTAGCGCTGTAGGCCTAGTGCGTCAAGCTTTGCGCGCTTTGATGCTATCGGCCAGCACACACAAAATTTCAAACATCATGGTTGCCCCCACCAGCGCGGTATTGCCGCTTGCATCGAACGGAGGCGATACCTCGACCACGTCGCCGCCTACCAAATTCAGACCACGCAGGCCGCGCACCAAATGCTGGGCTTCCAAGGTGGTCATGCCGCCAATTTCGGGGGTGCCGGTGCCTGGGGCATAGACGGGGTCGAGTGCGTCCACGTCAAAGCTGACGTAGGTGGCGCCGGTGCCCACCACGCGGCGGGCTTCGGCGATGGTGGCTTCCACGCCCAGGGCGTTGAACTCATCGATGTCGATCACGCGTATGCCTTGCTCCTGGCCCCAGGTGTCTTCGGCGTCGCTGTAAAGCGCGCCGCGTATGCCGATTTGCACCGTGCGCTTGGGGTCAAGCAGGCCTTCTTCGACAGCGCGCCGAAATGGCGTGCCGTGGGTGTACTTGAAGCCGCCGAAGTAGCCGTCCCAGGTGTCGGTGTGCGCGTCAAAGTGGACCATGCCCAAGGGGCCAGTGTGCTTGACGATGGCGCGCATCACTGGCAGCGACACCAAGTGGTCACCACCAACGGACAAGGGTGCAATGCCAGCGCTGCAGACCCCATTGAAAAAGTTTTCGATGCGCGCCAGAGAGTCCATTAGGTCCACCGGGTTGACCGGCGTGTCGCCCAGGTCTGCGCAATTGCACAGGCTAAAGGGCGCGATGCCGCTGGCGCGGTTGACGTTGCGGATCATGGTGGAAATGTCGCGCACCTGGCGCGGACCGTGGCGCGCACCGGGGCGGTTGGTGGTGCCCCCGTCCCAGGGGATGCCGACTAGGCCGATTTCTACATCGGCAAATTCGGCGTCGGTTTTTTGCACATAAGGCAGGCGCATTAGCGTGGCCAGCCCGGCAAAGCGCGGCATCACCGAGCCGGTGATGGGTTTGAAAAATTCGCGTGGCGTGCTCACATCTTGCCCCTCCAAGGCACAACTTTGTTTTCGACCCAGCGCATCAGCAAATCAAACGCAAAGGCCACCGAGCCGATGACGATGATGCCCATGACCACAATATCGGTGCGCAAAAAATTCGATGCATTCAAAACCATCTGGCCTAGGCCCACATTGGCCGCGACCATTTCGGCGGCCACCAGCGTACTCCAGCCAAAGCCGATGGCGATGCGCATGCCCACCAGAATCTCGGGCATGGCCGCGGGCAGTACTACGTGCCGGACGACTTGGCTGTAGCTCGCGCCCATGGAATACGCGGCGTTCATCTGCTCTTGTGAGGCGCTGCGCATGCCCGAGCGCGCAGCCATGGCCAGCGGCGCGAAGCAGCTCAGGTAGATCAGTAGTACTTTCGGGAACTCGTCAATACCAAACCAAATGATGATCAGCGGCAGATACGCCAGCGGCGGCAGCGGGCGCAGCAGCTCAATGGGCGGATCGAAAATGCCCCGCCAAAAGCGCGACATGCCCATGGCAATACCCACCGGAATCGCGGTCGCACAAGCCAGTAAAAACGCGGCAAACACCCGCAACATGCTGGCCATAAAGTGTTGCCACAGCGGTTTATCGTTAGCAATACCGGTAAGGTATTCGTAAAACTGCTGGTAGGTTGCTTGCGGCGAGGGTAGAAAAATCGGCTTTATCCAGCCCATATTGGTGACGACAAACCAGGCTATAGCCATCACCACAATCGTGACCGTGGTGATTAAGGCGCTGGAGCCTTCGCCCGGTATTTTGAAGGCGCTGGTTTTCAGTGCGGGGGTGCTTGGATTAGACATGGACCGCCTCGCGTTGGTGGATGATGGACAGCACCTCTTCGCGCATGCGGATGAACTCGGGCTCGGACTTGACCTTGCGCGCGTCGCCATGTTCCAGGAACTGGCGCGAGAAAGGCACGTCCTCGTAGGTGTGGGTGATGCGGCCGGGGCTGGGGCTCATCACGATCAGTCGGGTGGCCAAAAACAAGGCCTCTTCCACCGAGTGGGTGATAAAGAACACCATTTTGTTGGACTTGACCCAGGCGTGCAGCAAAATTTCTTGCACAGTCTCTCGGGTGAATGCATCGAGCGCTCCCATGGGCTCGTCCATCAGCAAGACTTCTGGGTCGCTGGCCAGGGCGCGGGCAATACCGACGCGCTGTTGCATACCGCCCGACAATTCATAGACTGCGCGGTCGGCGTACTTCTCCAAGCCCACCAAAGCCAGTTTTTCATCGCCTATGAGCCGACGCTGCGCAGTGCCCATGCCGCGCATGCGCAGGCCCAGG
>CAMCJY010000055.1 GCA_945875225.1 Comamonas sp. lk
CGTCAGCGCCGCTCAGGACTGCCAGTTTGGCGTCTTCTACGTCTTGTATGCCTTTGAGAATGAGCTTGCCGCCCCATTGTTCCTTCACCCAAGCCACATCGGCCCAAGACAGGCGCGGGTCAAACTGTTCATTGGTCCAAGCCGCCAGCGACTTCATATCGCTGACCGCTTTGACGTGGCCCACCAGGTTGCCAAAGCTATGGCGGCGCGTGCCGGCCATGCCTAGGCACCAGCGCGGTTTGGTCAGCAGATTGAGGATGGTGGACAGCGTCGGCTTGGGTGGCGCGGTCAGACCGTTTTTCAGGTCTTTGTGGCGCTGGCCTATTACTTGCAAATCCAGGGTCAGCACCAGCGCGTCGCAACCGGCTTTGCGAGTGCGCTCGATCATATTCACCATGGCCTGGCGGTCGCGCATCATGTAGAGCTGAAACCAGAAAGGGCGGGTGGTGTTGGCCGCCACGTCTTCGATGGAGCAAATGCTCATGGTCGACAGCATGAAGGGAATCCCGAATTTTTCGGCTGCGCGCGCGGCTTTGATTTCGCCATCGGCACATTGCATGCCGGTCAGGCCCACCGGCGCAATCGCCACCGGCATCTTCACATCCACACCCACCATGCGGGTGGCCGTGCTACGGTTTTCCATGTTCACGGCCACGCGCTGGCGAAGCTTGATTTTTTGAAAATCCTCGCTATTGGCGCGGTAGGTGCCCTCGGTCCAGCTGCCGGAGTCGGCATAGTCATAAAACATGCGCGGCACTCGCTTTTGGGCCAGAACGCGCAGGTCTTCGATGTTGGTGATTACAGGCATGGGCTCGTCGCAATGAACGTATATGAAGGCGCGATAGTAATGCCGCGCGCCAACTTGCACTGTGAAAACTGACTTGGCAGGGTTGAAATTATTTGCCTGGCGACCGGTGCTCGCCCGTGGCCGCAAAATTTTGCAAGGCCCCGCCAGTAGCCAACCGCGCAGGCTTGGAAACGGGCGAAATAAAGCCATTCTCCCAACGGGGAACGGCTGATTGCGCTGCTCAAAGCGACTGAGCGCTTGGTAACAAGACTTAGCTTGTGGTGCCCGGGGCCGGAATCGAACCGGCACGCCTTGCGGCGGGGGATTTTGAGTCCCCTGCGTCTACCAATTTCACCACCCGGGCGGTGTGCAGCGAAGCGGCGGATTATGGCACAGGCGATAGTGCGGTTTGACCGCTTGCGCGCCGGTGGCACATACATCAGCCCCGAGTGCGTGCATATCCTCTCATTGCACGCTTTGCACGGTGCTTTTTTCGGCGACACTGCGCGCACCCAGGTTCCCTACCAGGAGTGCGCCATGTCCGATCAAAACGACCAAGATTTCTCCAAAGGCTGCGCCTATGTGCGCGGTCAATACGTGCCCATTGCCCATGCCAGTATTCCAATAACTGACCTGGGTTTTTTGCACTCGGATGCCACCTACGATGTAGTCACGGTATGGGACGGTGCGTTTTTTCGCCTGGATACACACCTTGAGCGCTTCGCGCGCAGTTGCCAGCGCTGGCGCTTGGACCCCGGCGTGGATGATGCGCAAATTACCGCCATCCTGAGCGAGTGTGTGCGCCGCAGCGGATTGCGGGCCTCGTATGTGGAAATGCTGTGTACACGCGGGCAAACGCCCTGGGGCTCGCGCGATCCGCGCCAGGCGGCGAACCAGTTTTATGCGTTTGCTGTGCCTTTTGTCTGGATTGCAAACGCGCAGCAACGCGCCACCGGCTTGCATTTGCGCATCAGCCACGTGCAGCGCATACCGGCGGCCTCGGTGGACCCGACGACCAAAAACTACCACTGGAATGACCTGACCATGGGCTTGCTAGATGCCTTGGACGGCGGTGCCGACAGCGTGGTGCTGGTGGACGATAAAGACCACGTAGTGGAAGGGCCGGGCTTTAATGTCTTTTGCGCCCACGCCGGCCAGCTCATGACGCCAGACCAGGGCATGCTCGAAGGTGTGACGCGGCGCACCGTGATAGAGATCGCGCAATCACTGGGCTTGCCAGTGCAGGTACGGCCTGTTAGCGCCACCGAATTTCGCGCGGCGGACGAAGTCTTTATTTCCAGCTCTGGTGGTGGTGTGTTGCCGGTCACGCGGGTCGATGGGCACAAGGTGGCCGATGGTGCCATCGGTCCGCTCACCCGCAAGCTTTCTGATACCTACTGGGCCTGGCACCAGGATCCGGCGATGCATGTGCCAATAGCGTATTGATCGGGGCAGCGCCTAGAGCGCGTTCAAGCGCATCAAAAAAACGATTCCGGCAACGGTGCATCCGGTACACCGGTGAGCTTGCCCAATTCCCGGTGAAAGTGCGACAGCATGGGCTCGTTCTGTCCGAAGACGACGCCGGGCAGGCGGCCGCTGGCCAGGTTGATGTGGATATTTTGTTGCTGGGTGAAGTCTTCGCCTGAAATGACTTCGGTGGAGACTTTCCAGCTCTTGTTCCACCGCGTGGCATCGGCCTCGCTGGCAATGGCTTGGGGTATATAAAACCGTACCCTGGCGCGGGTGCGGCCCACGTCCAGCGGCTGAAAATCCCACAACTCCATATGCCCGTCCATGGGGATGTTGAGCACCGCATGCGGCGAGACCGAAAAAACAGTCGAAGCATGTTTCAGCACCGACCATTCGGACTGTGGCAAGTGGCGCTGCTCGTCAATGCTTTTGCGCGGCAGTGGGAACAGGGCATGCGGGCCGAAGCATTCGTAAATTACGGGGTAGCAGCGAAAGCGCGGCGCCAGCGTATTGCGATGCAGCGCAGCGATGTGGTATCCCTCCATAAAGGTTTCCAGCAAGAGCTTCCAGTTGGCGGCAAAGTCCCAAAACACTTCCTGGTAAAAATGAAAATTGCCAAATACAAATTCGCCCATGCGGCTGTGCATCCCAAAGGTGTCGCGCTCGGCATCTATGGGCTCCTGGCCTTGGGGGCGCACCAGCAGCATGCCAGCGGTTTCCAGGCAGGGCACCTCTATCAGGTTGAACTGTCCGCATTCCATGCGGCTTTGCAATTGGGCAAAGCCGCCCATGTCATTGGCGTGGCGTACCAAGGTGCCGCTGTTGTCATAGGTCCATGCATGGTAAGGGCAGCTAAAACTGTGCTGCGACTGGCCGCGGTGTTGCACAAACTGACCCTTGGTATCCAACTCGAAGCCCACCAGGCGTGAGCCCCGGTGGCGGCAGATGTTCAAAAACGCTTTGACGCTGCCTTGGGCGGTACGCGTCAAAAAAATGGGCGCACCGGGCAGATCGCAGGTGAACCAGTCCCCGGGGGCAGGCAGGTCCGGCGAGAAGCCGGCCAACAGGGGCACTTGCCCACCAAACAGCGTAGTGAGCTCGCGCTGAAAGTGCGCTGGACTGGTATAGCGCTCGGCTGGATTCCAATAGGGTGCGTCCCATAAAGGCGTGGTATTGGCGTCAATGTGCGCAAAAGTTTTTTTCAGTAGCTCGACCTGTCGTTCGTGTTTCATCAAGGCTCCGCAAACAAAGGATGACGCCGCCGCTCGGGCGGGCATGCGGCACCCAGACAAGGGGTTAGCGCAGTTGATTTTAGCCAGCGTGCATTCAGCGCTGCGCCCGCCAGTAGGCGCGCATGCTGTCAAGCCTAGGTTATCGGGCTGCTGAGGGCTTGATGTGCATCAAGGCCAGGCTTTTTGTATCAGCCTTGCACACTATAGGTCGACTCGACCAATTTAACCAGTGCGTACATAGCTTGGTTCACCGGCGTGGGCACGCCCAGCGCCTGTCCGCGGCGCACCACAAAGCCATTGAGGTGGTCGATCTCGCTGAGTTTGTGGCGCGCCATGTCTTGCGCGGTGGAGGATTTTTGCCCCGCCATAGTCTTGGAAATATGGGCCACGGCTTGCATCGCAGTGGCCTCGTCGAGTACTGTGCCATCGGCGCAGGCCACGGCCAGCACCTCGCGCACCAAAGCGCTTTGGGTGGTCCCGATAGCGTGCACAGCGGCCAGTTGGCCGTAGCTGGTTTGGGTCAAGCCGGAAATCGCGTTCAACACACAGTTAATAAGCAACTTGGACCACAAGTCGGCCATCACGTTCTGCGAGATGTGCACGGGTACCTGGGCGCTGGCAAAAAGTTCGACGATGCGTGAGAAGACCGCTGGCGCATTATCAAGCCGGCAAGCCTGCGGGCTGCCTATGAGCAGTTCCCCCCGGCCATGGTGTTTGATGCAACCGGGCGCTGTAATTTCGGTCGCCACATACACCACCGTTGGAACCACTGGATTGGGTAGTTCGCTCGCGATAAGGGCTACATTTTCTAAGCCGTTTTGCAGACTCATGATGATGGCCTGGGGTGCCACGTGGGCGGCCATGCTGTGGGCTAGCGCTGAGGTATCGGTGGACTTGACGCAAAACAACACCAGATCCGCTGTGCGCAAAGCCGCGAAATCTGTGCTGGCGTCCAGGCGTACGGTTTCTACGCCTGCGGCGTGGGCCAAGTCCAGTTGCAAGCCACGGTTCTGTATCGCCCTCACATGCGCGGGCCGGCCGATCAGCGTGACCTGATGTCCGGCGCGCGCCAGCATGGCGCCGAAAAAACTACCAACGGCGCCCGCGCCTACGACGGCAATTTGCTTAAAGGGGGACGTGCGCATAAGGGTTGCTTAGTAGCGCAAAGTATAGGCGGCGTGTTGAGCCCGCGCGCAAGCGAGCTTGGGCGCTGCGCAGCGCGACGGGCGAATTTAAGCCATCAATCCCAGAAATTTCGGTAGGGCGGTCGACAATGCGGGTACCAGCGCGATGAGCAAGCTACCGATAAAAATGGCCAACAAGGCGGGGGTTACCGAGGCGGCGACTGCGCTAAGGGGTTTGCCGAACATTGCGGAGGCAAAGAAAATATTCATTCCTGCCGGTGGGCATAAAAAGCCCATCTCCATGGCCGCCAAAAACAAGATGCCAAAGTGCACGGGGTCAATGCCATAGCTTTGGGCTACGGGCAGCAACAAAGGGACCAGCACCACGATGGCCGCAAATATTTCCATCAGTGCGCCCGCAAATAGCAAAAAAACCACCAAAGCGACCAGGAACATTTCTTGATTCGGGATCAGGCTTTGCGTTGCTGTAATGGCGGCATCAGGAATGCCGGCATCAATCAGGAAGTTGGTCAGCGCCAGCGCCATGCCTAGGATGAGGAGTACCCCGCCGATGATTTGGGCGGCGTCACTCAGGCAGGCGAAAAATGTCTTCCATGTCAATTCGCGGTGCGCTAAGGCCTGGGTCAGCACGGCATAAGTCGCGGTCAGTGCGGCGCTTTCCATGGGCGTCGCCAGGCCGCTGACCAGGGAGCCTATCGCCACCACGGGCGCCATGATTTCCCATTTCGCGAGCCAAATGGTGGGCCAGAGGGCAGCGTTTGCTGCCCCGGTGGCCAAGCGGGGCGCATCCGACTTGGTTTGTAAAAAACCACCAAAAATCAGCAAAGCCATCACCATCACCAAGGCCGGTAGGGCGCCGGCTAAAAACATCGTGCTAATGGGCACGCGCGCCACAATCGCGTACATGATGAGCGGCACGGAAGGGGCCAGCAGCACGCCTAAGGCGCTGGCGCTGGTGACTAGCCCGATGCCTTTGCTCTCCGGATAACCCGCATTGCGCAGCAGCGGCAGCATCAGTCCGCCAAGCGCCAAAATGGTAACGCCACTGCCCCCGGTGAAGGCGGTGAAAAATGAACATAGCAATGCGACGGCGATGACGGACCCTTTCAGTCCCCCACCAAACAGGATAAGAAACAAGTTTCCTAGCCTTTGCGTGGCACCGGTGCGGGCAAAGAGCAGCCCTGCCAAAGTAAACAAGGGCAGCGCGGGCAAGGAGGGGTTGACCGTGATTTGGTAGTGCGACAAGGCCACCGAGGCCAAGGGCATGCCCTCGCTCCAGAAAAGCACAAGGGCCAGGCCACCCAAAACAGTGAATATCGGTGCGCCCGCTACCAAGGCTGCGGCCAGCAAGGCTAAAGCAGGCCAGGGGGAGAAAGCCGTTCCCTCCAACTGCCCTGCGATGACCAAGCCAAGGCAAGGCGCCGCTGCGGACAAGAGGTAGCCCAGTCTGAAATGCTTTGCACACCTGACGCCCAATTTAAAGCCCAACAACAAAAAGCACAAGGGCATGCACGCTTGCAGGGTCCAGACGGGCAGGGCATAGGCCAAGGTGTGTGCGGCATCGCGTTCCGTGAGCACGAATTGCCAGCTCGCATACGCCAGCATGCCACACACCACCGCGGCAAGCAGCTGAGCCAAGCGCCACGCAAGCGTAAGCCCCTTGCTACCATCATTGGAGCCAAAGGACGTAAGGTGGCCGTGCCTCTCTGCGGCAAGCGCGCCAAACATCGCAAGCACCAGCCCTAGGTGCTGTACGACGACCGGCGCATTGGCAATGCCGCTGCCCATCATGGGTCGCATCGCTATCTCGATCACTGGAATGAGCATCATCAGCCCTAAAGCAAGGGCTGCAATTTGTTCATCGATGCGACCCAGCCAAGAGCTAAGCGCGCCCGGGCGTGCCATAGTCACTTTGCCTTGCCCGAGCGGAAGTCTTTCAAATGGGCCAGCACTTCATCAAAGGTGTCGGCCGCCACCATGGTGCCGCGAATCCGCGGATACAGCTTTTCAGCGAACTCGGTCCATTCCCGCATTTGATCCGCGTTGGGGCGATTGACGGTCAGCCCCCGCTTTTTCATCGCATCGACCGCGTCATTGACCTCCTGCCGGGCTTTGGCGCGAATTTGGACGCCGGCCTTTTCGCTCGCCGTGCGCATGGCCGTCTGCGTAGCAGGGCTCATATCGTCCCAGGCCTTCTTGGTGAGCACCAAAGCGCCCACAATCGGCGCCCAGTTGATCTCCAACATATGGGGTGCAGAGGTATAAATTTGCGTGGCTAGAGCGTAGTAGGGCGTCGAGGGCACTACGTTGATCATCCCGGTCTGGATAGCCGGAAGAATGTCCGAAGTTTCCAGGGGTACCGGTGTGTAGCCCAGGCTTTTCATGATGGCCTGCTGATCAGGCTCCGAGCCCCAAGTGAAAAATTTCATTTTTTTGAAATCGTCAGGCCGAACTGCCGGGTCTTTGGAGAAAAAGCGCACCCAGCCGGCATCTCCCCAGGCCAAAACGACAAAGCCTTTGTCCAAGAATTTTTTCTCCATGGATGCGCGCATCTTCTCGCGCACATAGTCCACTTCCTCCCAGGATCTAAACAGCATGGGTATGACTTGCAACGCGTTGATCGAGGGCTCAATCTCTTGCAATCCCACGATGGAAAGCAAGGCGCCTTGTAATTGGCCGATGCGCATACGCCGCGCCATTTCCGCTTCGCCGCCCTGGCTTCCGTCCGGATAGACCACGTATTTGCTGTTCTCTGCTTGCGCGGCCCGCCAGGCTTCGCCCACGTCCATGAGCTGGCGGTGGTACAGGGAGTTTTTGGGTACCAGCGACCCGATGCGAAGTTGCTTATCCGCCGCTATGCCGTCGCGCATGCTTGTCAAGGCAATAGCCAAAAAAAATAAACCAGCCAAGAGCCTGGAGGGATTTGCAAAGAGGTTCATAAAGGTGGGCATTTCAAAACAAGTCGTCAGCGCTTTGCAGCAGCCACTGTGCCCGCTCGCGCATCAGGGTATTGCTGAGGTCGGGGTGTTTGTCACTGGTCTCCATCGCTTTTTTGAGCAAAATTTCAAAGGCTTCTCGCTGTCCTTGGGCCAAGGCAATGCCTTCCGCTTTTGCGATATACGGGCCTGCGTTTTTGCCCTGGCTAATGGTGATGGCCGCGTCGAAATACTGCTCCGCTTTTACCAAGGAACCGCCGGGCTGCGCAGACTCAAAGCTTCCCATCAAGCTGGCAAGCCCTCCGTTGCCATAGTTCGGGTTGGCCTTCCAGGCCAATGTGGCCAAGCGGTAGGCCAGGGGGAAGTCCGCAACCGCGTCAGGTGCGTCTTTAGACATTGAAATATAGCCTCCCCATGAAGCAGCGGCCCAATAGGCAAGGCCTACCTGATCCTGGGAAATTGCAGGCCACTGCTTGGCATCGGGCTGGGCAAGTTTTGCCCCAAAGCCTGGTGATGCCAGTTCCAAAGCCCGCAGAGCGTGGCGGTGGGCCCGTAAATAGAGCCGCTTGGCACGCTCATTGATGCGGTAGGCGCCCTGGGCATCCCTTGCCGCCAGGCGCTCCGCCTCAAAAGCAACATAGGCATAGGTGTACTGGCTTAAACCGGCCGCCACCGCCTCGGCCAACTTCAGGTTGTCAGGCGTATCCGCCAGTAGCGATTCCGACAGTTTTAAGTAAAAAGCACTGGCTTCGCGCGCCAGACCCGGATCGTCCTCCTGGGACTGGCCCTGTTTTGCCAACTCGTCGCCAAGGCTTCTTTTAATCAGTGCCATGGGCGAACAGCCGCCAAGAACCAAGGCCAGCGCTGCAATGACAACACAAACAAATCGCTTTTCAAGCCCACCTTGAAGGATGCTGCTACTGGAGGCGGAAAAGTAATTCAATGGGTGTTTGGGATTGTTTGGATTTCCTTGCGAATTTAGGTGAATTTAATGAATATTGCGTGACAGTGGGCTTAAACTAGAGGCAGGTGCATGCACCGTCCTGGCCCCTGAGGGTCAAGGAAACCCATGCAAACCTGCGCGCCGGCATGAAGAAAACCATTGCCCTTTTCATACACCATCCCACGTGTTCGACCGATTCGGTCAACGGGGTGATCGCCGCACTGTCGCCCCTTGCGCATGTCAAGTTATTCACCCGCCATAAAGTGCAGCTGGGTTTTTTTGACGATGTTGACTTAGTCGTATTCCCCGGTGGCGACGGCGAGGCCACCCTGTTTCGCAGCCTTCTCAAACCCAATATGCCCGATGTACGGGCCTATATGCAACGCGGCGGCAAATACCTGGGGATTTGTATGGGTGCGTATTGGGCGGATGCCTATTATTTCAATTTACTGAAAAGCACGCGCTGCGTGCAATACATCAAGCGCCCCCGGGCCGATATCCGCGCCTCTTATGGCACAACGGCTAAGGTCCGATGGCGCGGTCAGGCGCAACGCATGTATTTTTATGACGGCCCCACCTTCCTGAACGGCCAGTTTGACACCATCGCCACCTATGCCAACGGCGACCCTATGGCGATTGTGCAAGGCGCGGTGGGCCTTGTGGGGTGCCACTTGGAGAGCCAGGCGCATTGGTACACCAAAAAGTACATGCAGCCCCAATGGCACGCCAACCAGCACCATGTCTTGCTGGCGCAGTTGGTAGCGGACTACTTGCTGCAGTCGCGGCAAATACCCTTGTTTTAGGCCAAGGACGATTCGGGGCTACCGGTCAACATTTGCAATGCCTCAAAGTGACCGGCGATCCTCACTGCATAGCTATCAATCTGCTTCAAGC
>CAMCJY010000056.1 GCA_945875225.1 Comamonas sp. lk
ATGTGTGATGTACGCCCGAGCGTACCAACGCAGGCCGGTATGTGCTTACTCATGGGCGATATTGAAGCCCTCAAGCCCAGCAATACCGGGTGGTTGGTGGCTGATGTGGTGGTCGACACTTTTGCTTTCGGCTGGGCGCGCACTGAAATAGATCCCGCTTTGCTCGCTCTGCTGGACGACCCGCAATGGCAGCCCTATGTAGTGTTTCCCGGGGAATACGCCGCACCTGCGCGCGTAATACACGCGGTGGGTAGGGAGTCTGCGTCCAGCGACAAGCGTCCTTTGTTTATTTTGTTAGACGGCACCTGGGCCGAGGCGCGCAAGATGTTTCGCAAAAGCCCCTATCTGGAGCGTTTTCCCGTGCTCAGTTTGTCGCCCTTGCAGCTCTCGCGTTACCAGTTGCGCCGCTCGCGGCGCGACGACCATTTTTGCACCAGCGAAGTCGCCGCCCTGTGCCTGGAATTGGCGGGCGAGGGCCGCGCCGCGGAAACATTGAGCGCCTACCTGGACGTCTACACCCATCATTACCTGCGTGCCAAACAACAGTTGCCGATAGAACACGAAAGTCTGGCCTATGCGTGCTGGCGAAGTCTCGATCCGGTCTCGTAGCGTTTGCCGGCGCTGGACATAATTGGATGTTGTCCGGCGGCAGGCCTTACAGGCGCCTAGGCAAAAGTTTTCTTACTCACATTGGGGTGCTTATGATTTACAAAGACCGAATGACCGCCAAGATGGAAGGTGACTTTGTGGTGTTTCTTATCGGTATGCGGCTCAATAAACCCTGGCTGCTGCACAAGCTATTGCCGGTTTTTGGTGCGATGCCAAAAATGCTCAAAGAGTTGTACACCAAGCCAGAGTTAGGCCTCATACACCATGAAATGTGGTTCTCGCGCACCATCATCCTGGTTCAATACTGGCGCTCCATGGACCAACTGATGGACTACGCAAAAAACAAAGATGCGGCGCATCTGCCGGCGTGGCAAGCCTTTAACAAAGCCATTGGTACCGACGGCACGGTGGGCATTTGGCACGAAACCTATCAGGCCGGTTCGGGCACTTACGAGAATGTGTATGCCAATATGCCTGCATTTGGCTTAGGGAAGGCGGGCGTATTGGTGCAGGCCAAGGGGCATCTCAAATCCGCCGCCGATAGGCTGAGTAGCTAGTACTTCAAGCCAAGCAAAATTTATTCAATGCACTCACTGAGCAAAAAACTATGCGCATACCCGATTGGACACCCGAACAAAAGCCACAGCCGACCGACTTGGTAGAAGCGATTCTTGCGCGACGCGGCGGCGCGCTGATTAACCTGGACAAGGCTTTGCTGTGGAGCGAACCCCTTGCCCGTGGCTGGAATGTCTATCTCAAGGCGGTGCGCACCGGCTTGCCCACCAGTCGCAAACTGCGCGAGCTGGGCATTTGCACGGTGGCGCTATTGACCGGGGCAGATTATGAGTACCACCACCACGCCCCGGATTTTCTCGCCGCCGGTGGGAGCCAGGCCGAACTAGATGCTTTACGCGTGTTGGTGGACGCCGATCCGCGCGCGGTTCCTACCAGCGCCGTCCTGGGTGAAGTAGAAAAAATCATCATCCAATACGCCGCGCAGATGACGCTGGACGTGAAAGTCAGCGACACCCTGTTCGCGGCCATGCGTGCGCATTTCGACCCGACAGAGATCGTCGAAATCACCACTGCGATCGCTACCTACAACATGGTTGCACGCATCCTGGTCGCGCTGCAGATCCGGCCTGAGCCATAGCAAGGCGGCGCAGGCCCGCGCTGCGGGTCGGTGCGCTCAATCGGCCTGGATATTGTTGTCCTTCACCACCTTGGCCCAAACGTCCATCTGGCGCTCGATGAATACGCGTGCAGCCTCTGGCGTGCCACCCACCACGTCGATGCCCTGCGCGTCCATCCGCTTGGCGGTATCGGGCATGCGCATCGCTTTGTTGATCTCTTCGTTCATGCGCTTGACGATTTCGGGCGGCGTTTTTGCTGGCGCCAGCACGGCCCACCAAGCTGGAGCGTCAAATCCAGCAAAACCGCTTTCGGCAAGCGTAGGTACATCAGGTAAATCGGGCGAGCGTTTGGACGTTGTTACCACCAGCGGGCGCATGCGTTTGCTGTCTACATGCGGCTTCATTAAAAAGACCGATCCGATCGCAAGGGGCACATGCCCGGCGACGGCGTCGTTCATCAGGGGGCCGCCGCCCTTGTAGGGTATGTGTTGGAACTCCAGGCCAGCGCTCTTGCCCAGCAGCTCTATGGCCAAATGCCCTAGGCTGCCCGAACCGATGGTGCCGTAGCTGGCACCTTTTTTGGCTTTTGCTGCGGCGACGACATCGGCGAAGGTCTTGAATTCCGACCCGGCGTAGGTGGCCAGCACCATCGGCGCGGTACCTATGAGCACGACCGGGACCAAGTCCTTGCGCGAATCAAATGCCATATTGGGTATCAGGCTGGGATTGACCCCGTGCGTGTCAAAAACCACGGCAAAGGTGTAGCCGTCAGGCGCTGCAGCCGCCACGGCGGCGGTCCCGATCGCGCCGGAAGCGCCACCTTTGTTTTCGACAACAATACTTTGCCCGATCTGTTGAGACAAAGGCTGTGCCAGCAGGCGCGCCACCTGGTCCACCGATCCGCCCGGCGGAAAGACGGCCACCAGTTTGATGGCTTGCTTGGTCGGCCAGGCTTGTGCTTGCGCGCACTGGGCTGTCGCCAACAGGAGGGTCGCCGCGATGGCAAGGACCGGGGTGAGGCTGCGAATTTTTAAATTCATAGTACTTCCTAAGAATCCAACGATGGGAACCCGAGCATAAGGCCCCAGCCTGTGCTTTCGGCGCGAGGCGTACAAATCCACAATGTATGCACAAAAAAAGGCCGCTGTGAAGCGGCCTTTTTCACAGGGTTAAAACCTGATCACTTGCCTGGGACTTTGCCTTCCACGCCCTTGACGTAAAACATCACGCCGCTCAGGAATTTGTCGTCAGCGACTTCGCCGTCTTTGAGCAGGGTCTTACCGCTGTTGTCTATCAGTGGTCCCTTCCAGATGCTGAAGGTGCCCGCTTTCAGGCCGGCTTTGATTTCCTCGACTTTGGCTTTGGTGTCTGCGGGCACATCTTCGGCGATAGAGACGATGTCAATCGCGCCTTCTTTCACGCCCCACCATACGCCACCGGTGGCCCAGGTGCCTTCCAAGGCGTCTTTGGTGGCCTTGATGTAGTAAGGCGTCCAGTTGATGACGGCCGATGCCAAGTGGGCTTTGGGGCCATAGGCGGTCATGTCCGAATCCCAGCCGAAGGCGCGCTTGCCTTTGTCCTGTGCGGTTTTGAGCACAGCGGGGGAATCGGTATTTTGGAACAGCACATCCGCGCCGCCATTGATCAGGCTGGTGGCGGCTTCAGTTTCTTTGGGCGGGTTGAACCACTCATTGACCCAGACCACTTTGGTCTTGATCTTGGGGTTGCTGCTTTGCGCGCCCAGCGTGAAGCTATTGATGTTGCGGATCACTTCAGGAATTGGCACCGAAGCGACCACCCCCAGCGTGCCGGTCTTGCTCATCTTGCCTGCGATCACGCCGGCCATGTACGCGCCTTCGTAAGTGCGGCTGTCGTAGGTGCGCATGTTGTCGGCGGTCTTGTAACCGGTGGCATGCTCAAACTTCACGTCTTTGAATTCGGGGGCCAGCTTGAGCATGGTTTCCATGTAGCCGAAAGTGGTGCCGAAAATCACTTTATTGCCTTGGCTGGCCATGTCGCGGATGACACGCTCAGCGTCGGCTGATTCGGGCACGTTTTCTACAAAAGAGGTAAGCACTTTTTCGCCAAATTCTTTTTCAATCGCTTTACGGGCGTTGTCATGTGCAAACGTCCAGCCGCCATCGCCCACAGGGCCGACGTAGGCAAAGGCGATCTTCAGGGGCTCGGCCTTGGGTGCCGAAGCCGCCGGAGCAGGAGCCTGCGCCTCAGGCTTTTTGCCACAGCCCACCAGCACCGCTGCAGCAATGGCTGTCACCGCCGCAATTTTCAGCAGCGAACGTTTTTGCACATCTGTCATGTCATTTCCTTTTTAGAAAGTAAGGTCAGGGGAGGAGAAAAAATCTTCAGGAACCGGGGTAAAACGGTTTTCCGATCGAAGCTGGCATATTAATCCGAATCCAGGCCGGATTGCGGGAGATCAGCGCCAACACCACGATGGTGGCGACATAGGGCAGCATGCTTAGCACTTGGCTGGGCACTTCCACGCCAATGCCTTGGAGGTGGAATTGGAGCATGGTGACACCGCCGAACAAATACGCCCCAAGGAGTACACGGCCGGGCCGCCAGGTGGCAAAGGTGGTCAGCGCCAGGGCGATCCAGCCCTTGCCAGCGACCATGCCCTCCACCCACAGCGGGGTGTAAATAATCGAAATATAGGCCCCGGCCAGGCCACACAGCGCGCCCCCGGCGACCACGCAGGCCAAGCGTATCCAGCGCACCGGGTAGCCCAGGGCATGGGCCGATTCCGGGCTTTCGCCCACGCTGCGCAAAATCAAGCCGCTGCGGGTGCGGTACAAAAACCAGACCAAGGCGCCGGCAAAAGCAATCGTCAAATACACCAGCGGGTGGTGCTTGAACAGTGCCGAACCGAGCAGGGGAATGTCCGACAAGCCGGCAATCGCAAAAGTCGGCCGCTCAGGCATTTTTTCTTGGACATAGCCCACGCCCACAAAGGCGGAAAAGCCGGCGCCAAACAGGCTGAGCGCCAGGCCGGTGGCGTACTGGTTGGTATTGAGCCAGATCACCAGCGCGCCAAATACGGCCGCCATCAGGCCACCGGCCAACATGCCCGCCACAAAGCCCAAGCTGTCACTGCCGGTATGCACGACCGCAGCAAAGCCGGCGATGGCGGCGCACAGCATCATGCCCTCGGCGCCCAGGTTGACGATGCCCGCTTTCTCGTTGATCAAAAGCCCCAGCGAAGCGATAGCCAACACGGTGCCGGCATTGAGCGTGGCGGCGATTAGCAGTGCATAGGATTCCATCAGCGGCTCCCCTCGTTTGCGGCTTGCGCCTGGCGCACCAGCCGGTAGTTCACCAGCGTGTCACAGGCCAGCAGGCTGAACAGCAAAAGCCCTTGGAACACACCGGTCAGCGACTTGGGCAGTCCCAGACGCGATTGCGCCAGCTCGCCGCCGATATAAAACATGCTCATCAGCAGGCTGGAAAATACCAGTCCCACCGGATGCAGCCGGCCTACATAGGCCACGATGATGGCGGCAAAGCCATAGCCCGCAGGCACATACGGCGTCAGCTGCCCGATCGGCCCCGCAACCTCCAGCGCGCCCGCCAGCCCGGCCATGCCGCCCGAGACCAGCAGCGCGGTCCACAAAGCCTGGCGCGCCGAAAAGCCGGCATAGCGCGCCGCCGCCGGTGCCAGGCCTCCCACCTGCTGGGCAAACCCGGCCCGGGTGCGGAACAAAAACACCCATACCACAGCCACACCGGCCAAGGCAAACAAGACGCCAATCGTCATACGCGAGTCGCTCATCAGGCGCGGAATGCGGGTTACCGCGTCAAAATTCTTGGTCTGCGGAAAGTTATAGCCCAGCGGGTCTTTCCACGGGCCATAGACCAAGAGACCCAGCACCTGCACCGCTACATACACCATCATCAGGCTGACCAAAATTTCATTGGCATTAAAGCGGTCGCGCAGTAGCGCAGTGATGCCGGCCCAAAACATGCCGCCTAGCACGCCCGCCAAAATGACGGCTACCAAAATCCAGCGGCCCGTGTCCTTCTCGGCGAACAGTGCGACGCCGCTGGCACAGACTGCGCCAATGATGTACTGCCCTTCGGCGCCGATATTCCACACATTGGAGCGAAAACACACCGCCAGCCCGAGCGCGATCAGCAGCAAAGGCGTGGCCTTGACCACCAGCTCGCCCAAGGCATAAGCGCTTTTCACCGGCTCCCAGAAAAACATTTGCAAGCCCCGCACCGGGTCTTTGCCCAGCAGGCTAAATAGCAAAATACCCAGCAGCACGGTAATCAGCAGCGCCAGCAAAGGCGATGCAAAAGTCCAAAAGGCCGAAGGCTGGGCGCGTACTTGCAGCTTGATCATGCCTTGGCCTCCCACAAGCCACTCATCCATTCACCCATTTGCGCCACCGTGGCCTGGCCTGCTGCAATCGAGGGCGACAACTTGCCATGGGCAATGACGTGCAAGCGGTCGCAAATTTCAAACAACTCATCGAGCTCTTCGCTGACCACCAGCACCGCGCATCCGGCATCGCGCAAGGCCAAAATCGCACCGCGTATTTGTGCCGAGGCGCCCACGTCCACCCCCCAGGTCGGTTGCGACACGATGAATAGGCCAGGCTGGGCGTCGATCTCGCGCCCGACAATGAATTTTTGCAAATTGCCGCCCGACAGCGAGCGCGCCGCTGCGTCCGGCCCATTGGCCTTCACGCCAAATCGCTCGATGATGCGCTGCGCCTGCGCGCGCAAGAGGCCCAGCTGCAGCCAGCCTCCGGCAAAGCCGGGCCAGGCAATCGCCTCGGTGCGGGTGAGCAGCAGGTTGTGCGCCAGGCTCAGCGTGGGCACGGCGCCGCGGCCCAAGCGCTCTTCCGGGACGAAATGGAGGCCCAAAGCGCGCCGCGCCGCAGGGTCTTTGCCAGATACATCGAGCTCTCCCATGCGGATACTACCTTTTGGCGCGCGGCAGACTTCGCCGGACAAGGCACACAGCAACTCGCGCTGTCCGTTACCCGAAACGCCAGCGATTCCCAGCACCTCGCCAGCGCGCACCTCCAGGCTAATGCCCGCTAAGTCCACGCCAAACTGGTCTTCGCGCGACAGGCGCAAATCGCGCACGGTCAAGCGCGCCGCGCCGGGTTCGCGCACTTCATGCTTTAGCTGCGGCGGTTCGGCGCCAATCATCAGCTTGGACAGGGAGGCGTTGGACTCCTCTGCCGGGTTGCACACCCCCGTCACCTTGCCGCCACGCAGCACGGTGCAGGCATTGCACAGGGCGCGGATTTCGTGCAGCTTGTGGCTGATGTACAAAATACTGCAGCCCTCCAAGGCCAGCTGTTGCAGCACCACAAACAGTTTTTCCACCGCCTGCGGCGTCAACACCGAGGTCGGCTCGTCCAATATCAGTAACTGGGGCTGCGTCAGCAGCGCGCGGATGATTTCAACCCGCTGCATCTCACCGACGCCCAGGGTATGCACCGGGCGCGCAGGGTCGATGTCCAGGCCGTATTGGCGTGCCTTGTCGCTGATGCGCTCGCTCACCTGGTCCAGGCTCAGGCTTTTGTCCAGACCCAGCCAGACGTTCTCGGCCACGGTAATCGTGTCAAACAAATTGAAATGCTGAAACACCATACTGATGCCCAGCGCGCGCGCCTCTTTGGGGTTGCGTATGTGCACTGGCTGGCCGTTAAAGCGCATCTGGCCGGCATCGGGCTTTACAGAGCCGTAGATGATTTTCATCAGCGTGGACTTGCCCGCGCCGTTTTCGCCCAGCACCGCATGCGTCTGTCCGGGCAGCACCGTAAGCGACACCGCACTATTGGCCACCACCCCCGGATAGGCTTTGGTGATGCCGGTCAGTTCAAGGCGGGGAAAGGTCATGCGACAGGTGGTGGGGCAGAGTGGGCGATTAGGTTTTCAAAAGAGTGCGTATGCTAGCGTCAAGGCCAGCGCAGGCTGTCCTGATTTACCCTTGCACTTGTTTGAGGCATCGCCAAGCTCCATGACCCTACCGAAAGCACAAACCAAGCCCCTCCGCTTTGTCAAGGGCGGCGCCCTGCACACCCTGCACGATGTCCCTGCGGACCGTACTTTGTTGGAAATGCTGCGTGAGGACCTGCACCAGACGGGCACCAAAGAGGGTTGCGGTGAGGGCGATTGCGGTGCCTGCACTGTGGTCCTGGGGCAGTTGCAAGCTGGCAAATTGCAAACCCGTGCCGTCAATAGCTGCATCAAACTGGCGCATTCAGTCGATGGTATGGCGCTGTGGACGGTAGAAGACCTGGCCGCCCCCGATGGCCGCTTGCACCCGGCGCAAGAGGCCCTGGTGCAGTGCCACGGCTCGCAATGCGGCTTTTGCACGCCGGGCTTTGTCATGAGCATGGCGGCGCTGTACGAGCAGGCGGGCAAGACGCCCATTACCCGCGAAAGCGCGCAGCAGGCGCTCTCTGGCAATCTGTGCCGCTGCACCGGCTACCGCCCGATTTTGGATGCGGCCTGCCAGATGCAAGCCTCGCCGCCCATGCCCTTGGATAGCCCCGCGCTGCGCCAGCAACTCAAGGCGCTGGCGCGATCCGCAGGTGCGGATGCGGCGCCTACGCAGTCCGCTCAACCCGCCTATCTCGCCCCCACGGCGCTGGCCGATTTACTGGCCTTGCGCCGCGCGCACCCGGATGCACAACTGGTCGCTGGTTGCACCGATGTCGGCCTGTGGGTGACCAAGCAGCACCGCCAATTTGCGGGCGTGCTCGACACCACGCGCGTGGCCGAGCTGCGCCAGGTGGATCGCTACCCGCACCACATCGCTCTCGGCGCGGCGGTCAGACTGCACGATGCCTTTGCTGCCCTGGTCAAAGACCGCCCGCAGCTGCAAAGCTTTGCCGACCGCTTTGCCGGCCTGCCGGTGCGCAACGCCGGCACCCTGGGCGGCAATGTGGCCAATGGCTCGCCGATCGGCGACTCCATGCCTTTGCTCATCGCCCTGGGCAGCAACATCGTGCTGGCCAGCACACGCGGCTACCGCGAAATGCCGCTGGAAGCGCTCTACACCGGCTACCGCCAAACCTGCATGGCCCTTGATGAAGTCCTCGCCTATATCAAAGTGCCGCGCCCGCAGCGCGGTGAGTTGGCTCGCGTTTACAAAATTTCCAAGCGCACGGAAGACGATATTTCAGCCGTCTGCCTGGCGCTGCAATTGCACATTCAAGCAGGCAAGGTGATGCGGGCCTCTATCGGCGCAGGCGGCGTGGCCGCAACCCCGGCACGGGCGCGCGCTACCGAAGCCGCTTTGCACTGCCAGCCTTGGAATGAGATCACGGTACGCGCCGCCATGGACACGCTGCGCGCCGAGTTTGCCCCCATCTCCGACATGCGCGCCAGCGGCGGCTACCGCCGCCAGGTGCTGGGCAATTTGCTCTGGCGCTTTTGGCTGGAAAGCCAGGGCCAAACGGCCACCGACATCCACCAAATGGACCTGGAGTTGCAAGCATGAGCGCCCCGCAAGCCCACGGCAAAGTAAGCGCCGCCGCTTTCCCGGCCAGTGGCCGCGATGCGCCGCACGAAAGCGCCCGCGCCCAAGTGGCTGGCGCAGCCACTTACATCGACGACATGCCCGAGCTGCAAGGCACGCTGCATGC
>CAMCJY010000057.1 GCA_945875225.1 Comamonas sp. lk
TTTGTTGTGCTTGGTTTTGTGCCAAGGGTCTGGAAAGAAAATGTGGATGCCGCCCAGGCTGGCCAGTGGCAACATCTGGTCGATCACTTGTACCGCGTCATGCGCGCAACTACGGATATTGCCCAGGCCGTTTTCCCCAATGCGCTTGAGCAAGGCGCCCACGCCGGCCTGGTGGACCTCGCAGCATAAAAAATCGATGCTTGGCAAGGTAGCGGCAATCTGGGCCGTAGCCTCGCCCATGCCAAAGCCGATTTCCAGCACCACGGGCCGGGTGCTGCCCGGTGCCTGGCTGCTGCCAAATGCCTCGGGCCAGGCGATAAGTGCCGGGCGGTAAGGCAGCAAAAATTGCGGCCCCAGCGTCTCAACCGCTTTGGCCTGGCCATGGGTTACCCGGCCTGCGCGCAAAACATAGCTTTTGACGGTGCGCATAAACACCGTTGGGGCGTCAGGCTCGGGAGAATGATGGTTGTGCATGGTTGGGTGATGCGCGGGGCACACTGGGGGCCGCTTGCTGGCCTGAAGCGCGCAATTTTAGGTGGCCTGGACTTGACGCTGGGGTCGCATCCAAGCGTACGCCCAAGCCGCCGTCCAAATAGCCAAAGCTTGTTCCACTTTGCCCGATTGCGCGGGCAGGCCCAGGGTGGTGGCGGCCTGGTTCAAAGCGTGCAGGGGCTCGCTGGTGTCGATGGCTTGCGCGCCGTTCTGCTTAGAAAGTTTTTCGCCGTTGGCACCCAGTACCAAAGGGGTATGCAGGTAGTGGGGTATGGGCTGTTGCAGGCATTGTTGGAGCCAGATTTGGCGGGCGGTGTTGTCCAAAAGATCCGCGCCGCGTACCACATGGCTAATGCCTTGGTCTGCATCATCGACCACCACCGCCAGCTGGTAGGCAAAGCAGTCATCGGCGCGCAAGAGTACGAAGTCGCCCACTGCAGCCTCGACATCCTGTTCTTGCGGGCCGGCAACCCGGTCGCTCCAGCCCGTGTGTGCGCCCTGCGTACGTAAGCGCCAGGCCCGAGCGGCTTTGCCATGCAGGCCGGTGCGGCAGGTGCCGGGGTAGCGCAGTTCGGCGTGGCGCTGGCGCGGCACATCGGCGGTGGTGGCGTTTTCTATGTCTTTGCGTGAGCAGGCGCATGGGTAAGCGAAAGCGCCTGCCACCAAGCGGTCTAATGCGGCCCGGTACAGCGGCGTGCGTGCGCTTTGCCAGGTCGGTGGCGCATCGGCATGCAGGCCGCAGGCGGCCAACTGCGCCAGGATCAGGCGGTCGGCGCCGGGCACGGTGCGTTGGCTATCGACGTCTTCTATGCGCACCAGCCATTGGCCACGGTGCGCGCGGGCATCGAGCCAACTGGCCAGGGCGGCGACCAAGGAGCCTGCATGCAGCGGGCCGGTGGGCGAGGGCGCAAAGCGGCCGCGGTACGGCAAAAATGGTTCAGCCGATTGCAAGCGCCAGTTCCAAGCCCGACACGAATGCGTTCTCCACCCGGTGGCCCAGGCACCAGTCGCCGCACAAGCCGATGCCGGACTTGGCGTCCCACATATGGCTCTGGCCCAAGGCCTGATCGGTTTTGGCGTACAGCCAGCGGTGCGCTTGCACATAGGCCGGTTGGGCGCGGATGCCGGTGACCTCGGCAAAGGCTTTGAGCAGTTTGCCTTCCACGCGCGGCACATCGTCGTGGATATGTTCCTGCGACCAGGCGGCACTGGCCTGTACCGTCCAGCGTTCCACAATACCGCGCCCCGGCTTGCTCGATTCGCGGCTGAGCCAGGCGATGCGATGGTGCGTGCTGCGCGCAGCGTTCCATTGCGGGCCCAGCGTGGTCAGGCCCGGTTGTACCGCCTGCGGGAAGGCCAGCATTAGGGTCCAGCAAGGCTGAACGCTGACGCCCTCCAGCGCTTGCGACATCGCTGCGCCGCCGCTGGTCTTGGCGGGCAGGGTACGCAGCAAGGCCGCTGCCTGCGGATGTGGGATGGCTAGCAGCACATGGTCAAAGCCGCCATGCACCCCGCTGCTGTCGTCGCTGCCACGGGTGCGCAATTGCCACTGGCTCTTGTGCAGCGCATCGGTCTCGATCGCCATCACGCAGGTCTCTAGCTGGATGTGCTCGGCTACGGGCGCTGCCCAAGCTACGGCCAGATCGCGCATGCCCGGCCCCGGCACCCAATGGGGCTCGCGGGCGGGCAGGCCGGCTGCAGCGACGCGGCCGTGCTGGTCCAGCACCTGCACCATGGTCACGCTCCAGGGGCGGCACACGCCGGGGGAAGTTTCTAAGGCCAGGGCAAAGCGCGGATCGCGCACCGTGAAATACTGAGCGCCATGGTCAAAAGTGCCAAAGGGGCTGCGCCGCGTCGACATGCGCCCGCCCACGCCTTTGCTTTTTTCAAATAGGGTGACGCGGTGACCGGCCTGCACCAGCGTGCGTGCGCAGCTGATAGCGGCCAGTCCAGCACCGACGATGGCAATTTTTTTTGGGCTTTGCATGCGTGGTTCTCCTTGGCGTTTTTCACTCTCGCCGTAGTTCGGCATGCGGCCTACTGTACACCCGCGATCGCTTGCCTGGCTTGGCTAGTCTATTGAATGCACAATGATTTGACCCTGCGCTACTGCGCGCCACCTTGTGAAGCCAACAATGCCTTACGCGTCGCATCACTTTCCAATTGGTCCAGCCACCATTGCAAGGCGCGGCCCGGGGGCGCCGCTTTGGTACTGCGCCAGGCGTAGTGGATATGCGCCTGGCGCACAGCCTGCTCTGTGCGTTTGGCGACGAGCCGCCCGCTGGCCAAGTGAGGTGCGGCCATGGGCAGTGGTAAGTTGCCGCTGCCCATACCACGCAACTGTGCATCGAGCTTGGCATTCATGCTGCCGACCGTGAAAACTTCTTGGCCCTGAAACAGACCAAAACTCATGCCGCTGCCCCGCTGCACCGAATCGGCCACTGCCACAGCGCGGTGCCGCTGCATCATCGCACTGCTTAAAGGCTCGGGCGCTGCAGCCAGCGGATGCCCCGGTGCTACCGCAAACACGAAGGGAACCGAACCCAAGGCTTTGATGTGAATGCCGGTCTGCCCTTGCACATCGGGCCCCACGCCGATGGCCAGATCGGCTTGGCCGGCAATCAAGCAGCCCATGGTGCCGGATAAGGCTTCGTCGCGCAGGCGCAGGCGGGTCGGTGGTGACAGGCTAAAAAAGTGTTCGCATAAGTCCATGATGGTGGAGCGCACGATGATGGTGTCTAGCGCGATCGTGAGTTGCGACTCCCAGCCAGTGGCCACGCGCTTGACCCGGTTGGCCACCGCGTCGATGTCCTCTAGCAAGCGCGCGCCTTCGCGCAGCAACTCGGTGCCGGCCGGGGTGAGCTTGGCCTGGCGCGAATTGCGGTCGTACAAGAGCACGTCCAGTGCTTCTTCAATCTGGCGTACCCGGTAGGTGAGTGTGCTGGGCACTAGTTTGAGGGCGCGTGCCGCAGCGGCAAAGCTGCCCTGCTCGGCGATGGTTTGCAGCATGGACAGGGTGTCGGGAGTGAGGTAATCGCGAGCAGATTGCATCTGAAATGCCTTTAGGTTCGAAATATTTGAATGATGCCATCAATTTCCTTGGCTTAGAAGGTCCGTGCTTTCCCTTAGGATCCAGCCATGATGTATTTACGCAAATCCGCTGACCGGGGCTATGCCGACCATGGTTGGCTCAAGTCCTCCCATAGTTTTTCATTTGCGGGTTATTACGACCCCGCTTTCATGGGCTGGGGCAATTTGCGGGTGGTCAATGAAGACCGGATCGCGCCGGGTACTGGTTTTGGCACGCACGGGCACCGCGATATGGAAATCATCAGCTATGTGCTGGCCGGGAATCTGGCGCACAAGGACAACATGGGCAATGTCAAAGGCATACCGCCAGGCGATGTGCAACGCATGAGCGCGGGCACTGGCGTCCAGCACAGCGAGTTCAACCACGCGCCTAATGCGACCACGCATTTCCTGCAAATCTGGATCGAGCCCGATGTGCGTGGCATCGCACCGTCTTACGAGCAAAAAACCTTTTCTTCCGCCGAAAAAGACGGCGTGCTGCGATTGGTAGCCGCACCGGGCGGTGCGCAGGGCGCGGTGCAAATCCATGCGGATGCGCGCATGTATGTCGCCTGCTTTACCGGAAGTCAAAGTGCCACTTTGGAATTAGACCCTGCCCGCAAAGCCTACGTGCAAGTGCTGCGCGGTGCTCTATACGCCAGCGGTCAGGCATTGGGGCAAGGCGATGCGCTGCTCCTGCAGGGCGAAAACCGCTTGGTTTTAGACCAGGCCCAAGCCGCCGAAGTGCTGGTATTTGACCTCGCGCCTTAAGATTTTTTCACTAGGAGTTTTTATAAATGACAGATCGTTTCCAAAATGTGTTTGCCCTGCTGGCCCGTGTGCTCTTGGCGGCCTTGTTTCTGCCAGCGGGCATCAGCAAGATTGCAGGATTTGCGGGTACTACAGCCTATATTGCCTCGGTCGGATTGCCGTTGCCTGAACTGGGCGCGGTGATTGCTGTCGTGGTCGAAGTCGGAGGCGGCCTCGCCTTGCTGGCCGGCTACCAAACGCGCTTGGTCGCTCTGCTCATGGCCATTTTTACCGTGGTAGCTGGCGTGGTTTTCCATGCCTTTTGGCATGCTGCACCCGAGCAATTAATGGTGGAACAAATCATGTTCATGAAGAATATCGCCATTGCCGGTGGCTTCCTGGCCTTGACCGCTTTCGGTGCTGGCGCACTCAGCCTGGATGCGCGTCGCCCAAAGTGAGTGCTGCGCGCACGGCGCTTAGTTTCGCCTGATTTTTGTTAGTGCAGCGCGCCAGGCGTATGGGCTCACACTTCGTGTTTTTCGGCCCTGGTATTTTTATTTTTTGGAAACTTTTTCTATGACATCGACAGTTGTGATTTACCACTCCGGCTACGGCCACACCCAACGCCTGGCCCAGCAAGTGGCCGAGGGCGCAGACGCCGAGCTCATCGCCATCGACGCCGAAGGCAATGTCACCGAAGCGCAATGGGCTGCACTCGACGCGGCAGACGCCATCATCATGGGCTCGCCCACCTATCTGGGCTCGGTGTCCTGGCAGTTCAAAAAATTTGCCGATGCCTCATCCAAACGCTGGTTTGCCAGTACCTGGAAAGACAAGGTCGCCGGTGGCTTTACCTGCTCGGGCTACCCGAGTGGTGACAAGCTCTCCACCTTACAAAGCATGCTGACGCTGGCCATGCAACACGGCATGGTCTGGGCGGGCTTGAACATCATGGGCAACGAGACTATGAACCGCTTGGGTTCGAGCATCGGCGTGATGGCACATGCCGGCAACACCACACCGGCCGATGCCATGCACCAGGGTGACTTGGATACCGCCAAAGCCTATGGTGCACGGGTGGCGCAGGTGGCGGCGAAGCTGCGGGCTTAAGCTCGATTTGCGGGCCTGGTGTCTGCGCAGCGCCCTCCAATTGCGGCGTGGGTGACAATCCAAGTTCACCCACGCCGCTTTTTATTTCCTGATGCACCCCTTAAGCAAACTCCTGCGCTACGCCAGCGCTTACCGGCGCGATTTCAAATTGGCTGCGCTGTATTCGGTATTGAATAAATTTTTTGACATCCTGCCCGAGGTCTTGATCGGCGCGGCGGTGGATGTGGTGGTGAAAGGTGAAGAGAGTTTTCTGGCGCGCAATGTGCTGGGAGCCATTGGCATCACGAATACTTGGGAGCAATTGCTGGCGCTGGGCCTCTTTAATGTGCTGGTCTGGGGTGGCGAGTCTTTGTTTCAGTATTTGTACGAAGTGAAGTGGCGCCAGCTGGCCCAAAACCTGCAACACGATATGCGCCTGGACACCTACCGCCATGTGCAGCGCCTGGATATGGCCTATTTCGAGAACCAGCGCACCGGCAATCTGATGGCCATCCTGAACGATGACATCAACCAGATGGAGCGCTTCTTAAATGGCGGGGCCAACCAGATCATTCAGGTGTTTTTCTCTTCGCTCATGGTCAGCGCCGTGTTTTTTGCTTTGCAAAAAGAGATCGCGCTGATGGCCTTGTTGCCGGTGCCTTTGATTTTGCTCGGCGCGTTCTGGTTTCAAAACCGGCTGGCGCCGCGCTACACCAAAGTGCGCGAGGCGGCAGGCGATGTGGGCGCAAGGCTGAACAACAATTTGCTGGGCCTGGCCACCATCAAAGCATTTGCCACCGAGGGCTTTGAGGCCAGTCACATCGAGGAGGCGAGCAACCGCTACCGCCAAACCAATGCCGCCGCTATCCGCATCAGTGCGGCCATCACGCCGGTTATCCGGATGGCAATTTTGGCTGGCTTTACCGCTACGCTTTTGTACGGCGGCTGGCTGACTTTGCACGGCCAATTGGCGGTAGGCGCGTTTTCGGTACTGGTATTTTTGACGCAGCGTCTGCTCTGGCCGCTGACCGGGCTGGCCGAGGTGGCCGATATGTACCAACGTTCCATGGCCGCCATCGAGCGCGCCATGGGCTTGTTGGACACGCCTATTAGCATTGCTTATGAAGGCAAGCACTTTGCCAAAGAGGCGGTCAAAGGGGACATCCGTTTTGAAAACCTGGCTTTCTCCTATGCCAGCGCGGGCGAGGCGCCCACGCTGCAGGGCATCAATCTAAGCATACCGGCGGGCCAAACGGTGGCCTTTGTAGGCTCTACCGGCTCTGGAAAATCTACCCTCGTCAAGTTGCTGCTGCGCTTTTATACGCCGCAGCAAGGGCGTATCCTGCTCGATGGTGAACCGATAGATGCGCTGAATTTGCAAGATTTGCGCCGCGCTATTGGCTATGTGGCGCAGGACGCATTTTTGAGCGATGCCAGCGTAGCTGACAACATCGCTTACGGCGAGCAAGACCGCGCTGGCGTCAGCGATGCGGCCATCGCTGCAGCAGCGCGCGCCGCCGAGGCCACGGAATTCATCGAAAAATTACCCCTTGGTTTTGCCACCCGGCTGGGCGAGCGCGGACAAAAGCTCTCAGGCGGACAGCGCCAGCGCCTGGCTTTGGCGCGTGCGATTTTGAAAAACCCGCCAATTTTGGTGCTGGACGAAGCCACCAGCGCGGTGGACAACGAAACTGAAGCGGCCATCCAGCGTTCGCTAGAGGTGGTCAGCCAGAACCGCACTACCATCGTCATCGCCCACCGCCTGTCCACGGTGCGCCAGGCGCATTGCATCCATTTGATGGAAGCCGGGCGCATTGTCGAAAGCGGCACCCATGAGGAGTTGCTGGCCCGGGCCGGCGCCTATGCGGCCCTTTGGCGATTGCAGACAGGCGAGCGCTCAGCTTTCATGGTGGCGTAGCAATGCGCTCAGACCTGCTTGACATACGGGCCTAAAACGAGAAATATGCGCCCGGTGGACATTTTGCGCTTTTGCGGGGGTACGCCCCGAGGGCTGATAGCAGAGGTGATCCAATGAAGAAATGTCGCTGCATGGTCTTATGCAGCATGCTTACGCAGACGTGAAAAAGGAATGTTCTATGAGCAAAATGGAAGACCTGCTGCGCCAGCAAGCGCAGATTGCTACCGCCATTGAGGCGGAAGTGGTGCGTTCCAGGGACGAGGCAGCCAGAGGTGCGGCCCAGGGTCAATACGAGATGGCGGTGCTCATGCACTTCGCGCGCGGCGTGCCCAAAAACTACCCCGAAGCCATGAAGCTCTACAAATTGGCCGCAGCCCAGGGGCTCAGTGAGGCGCAGCTCAACCTGGGCCTGATGTTTGAAAACGGGCAGGGTACTTCCGAAGATTTTGTGCAGGCCCTCAATTGGTACAAACAGGCGGCCACGCACGGCAACGGCGAAGCGCAGTGGCGTTTGGGCATGCTCTGCGAAGAGGGCAAGGGCGCCAAGCAGGACTTCCAGGCTGCTATGCAGTGCTACAAAATGGCCGCGGCCCACGGCCTGGCCCAGGCGCAGTTCGCCATCGGCCTGATGTATGAAAACCACCACGGGGTGGAGCGCGACTATGCCAAGGCGGCCGATTGGTACAAACAGGCCGCAGCCCAGGGCCATGCCGAGGCCCAAACCCGGCTGGGCCAGATCTATGAACGCGGTGTGGATATCAGACAGGACTTTGCGCAGGCCATGCATTGGTTTCGCAGCGCAGCCGATGCGGGGCACGCACCTGCGCAACTGCATGTGGGCTTGTTATACGAACACGGGCAGGGCGTGAAAGAGGATGTGCACCAGGCGCTGCACTGGTTCAAACTGGCTGCGTCCCAAGGCAATGCCGATGCGCAGACCAAGATGGGCTTTATGTACAGCAATGGCCGCGGCGTCAAACAAGACTACCACCAGGCCATGGACTGGTACCGGCTGGCTGCCGAAAAAGACCATGCCGGTGCCTTGTCCAACCTCGGATTTATGTACGAGCATGGGCAGGGCGTAGAGGAAGACGAGGCCCGCGCGCTCACCTATTACGTTCGGGCGGCTAAGAAAGGCGATGCCTATGCCATAAAGAACCGCGACCTGATAACGGCACACCGCGCTGAACATGAGGCACAGCAGGCGGCTCTGGAAGCTCAAAGAGCAGCACAGGAGGCGCAGAAGCCCGCCAAGTAGTTTGCGCTTCGCTCCAAGGGGCCAAGGCTGAATAGGCCAGAATAGGGTTGGCGTATCAATGCGTCGACTTATACACAAGCCTTTGGAGATTTCGATGGACACGCAAGCCCAAACCAATCAATTTGCACTGCTCGGGCAGCGCCGTTTTGGCCCCTTCTTCTGGACGCAGTTCAGCGGCGCGGGCAATGACAATGTATTCAAGTTCGCGTTTACCGTGATGGTCACCTACCAGTTGCAGGTAGCTTGGCTGCCCCCTGCGCTGGCTGGTTTGGTGATAGGTGCTTTGTTCATCCTGCCCTATATATTGTTTTCCGCCACCAGCGGACAGATTGCCGACCGTTGGGACAAAGCCCGTCTGATGCGCCTGGTCAAAAACCTGGAAATCGCCATTATGCTGCTGGCCGCATACGGCTTCGTGGCGCAACATGCCGGGATATTGCTGGCATGTACTTTTTTGATGGGTTGCCATTCCACCTTGTTCGGCCCGGCCAAGTTCGCTTATTTGCCGGAAGTCTTGCAAGAGCGCGAACTGGTGGGCGGCAACGGCATGGTGGAGATGGGTACTTTTGTGGCCATCCTCTTGGGCAATATGGTCGGCGGCCTGTTGGTTGCCATCCCCGACATCGGACAGTCAGCAGCGGCAGCAGCTTGCGTGCTTTTTGCGGTCTTGGGGCGAATCGCCGCAGCTTTCATTCCGGCCACCCCGGCGCGCATGCAAAGCCAAGCCATGAATTGGAACCC
>CAMCJY010000058.1 GCA_945875225.1 Comamonas sp. lk
GGCCAGCGTATCCCAGATGCTCAGATCGCCATCTAGCAAGACCGGCACTATGCCTGCCGGGTTGATGCCTGCTATGCGCTGCTTGAATTGCGAATCCGGGCTGAAACTGTCGAAGCGGACATAAACCTCTTCAAAAACAATGCCCGCCTGCGTCATCGCCACCCAGGGCCGCATGGACCAGGAGGAATAATTTTTATTTCCGATGTACAACTTAAGCATAGTTTTTTCCTCCTGCGAGTTTTAGCGTCAGGGCAGAGCGAGCCCGGTTTCCGGTGCAATGGCATCCAGCGGCCCAACGCTGCCTAAGCGCGCCTTGATGGACTGCGGCTGGCCGCTGATCATGGCAGCATACAGCGTGGTGTTGGAGAGCACTTTTTTCACGTAATCGCGGGTTTCGTTGAATGGAATGTTCTCCGCCCAAATCGCCGCTTCCAGCACTGGCGCGCCACTGGCGCCGCGCCATGTCCGCGCCCGGCTAGGACCCGCGTTGTAGGCCGCCGCTGCCAGCGGCATAGAGCCCTGAAAGCTATCGAGCACCAGTTTGAGGTAGCCCGTGCTGATCGCGATATTGGTGTCCCGGTCGGTCAATTTAGCGGGTGTGAAGTCGCTCATACCGATTTTTTTGGCAGTCCATCTGGCGGTCGCTGGCATGACTTGCATCAGCCCCGAAGCGCCCACGACGGAGCGCGCGTCCATGATAAAACGGCTCTCTTGGCGGATCAATCCATACACATAGGCGGGCTCTAAACCAATGCTTTGGGCACGTGCCAACACGGCGGCCTTAAAGGGCATGGGAAAGCGCTGCTCCATGTCTATGAGGGCTTTGCTGCGCTCGCTGGTGTTGATGCAGCGGTCCCAGACTTCGGCGTGGCAGGCTAATTCGGCGGCGGCCAGCAGGCTGCGGTCGTCCATGCCGCCTTTGGTGTGCAGGCTGATGCTGTAATTCCATTCGCGCACGCCTTCGCTACGCAGACCCAGGGCAATCGCATGCAAGGCTCGCTGCAAGCCGGGGTTTTTGCGCGCTGCTTCTTTTTCTTCTAGCGTAGGGGGCACCGGCTTGGCCGGCAATACGCTGCGCTGGCCCAGCTCTTCGAGCGCCAGTTGTTCATAAAAACCACGGATGCCGGCGATGCTTTGCAGACTCGCCACGGCCTGGGCGCGGGCCACTTCGGTCGGTTTTTGGGCCAACACCGCGCGCGCATGCCAGTAAACCCAGGCCGCATCCGCGCGCAATTCTGGCGGCAAGGCGGCAAAAGCGGCTTCTACCTGCGCCCATTGACCGGCACGCAGGGCAGCGCGCAAAGCCCACAGCACCTGGTCTTCATGCATGTGGTCCAGGCGGCCTTTTTGGTAGTAGGACAAAGCGTTGTCCTGGCTTTTTTGCGCTGCCCGCTTAGCAATCACGCCCCAAATCCAACTGCGCTCTTCGGCTGTCAATTGCGCGCGCCAGCGCAGCTTGTCCACCTCCAGCGCCGCTTCCTGGGGCTCCAGATAGGCCAGTCGGATCAGCGCCAGCGACACGAACTCGCGGGTCTGCGGGCGCAGGGCCGTGAGTTTGTCGTTCAGGTATTTGGCCGGGCTTTGGTAAATGGCGGACACGGTTTTGACCCATTTGGTATCTAGCGTAGCCACCGCCTGCGTAGTGACTTTGAGGCGGTCGTTCTCCATCCCCAGGCGCGCGCGCAGCCAAGCTACTTGGGCCGGCATATTGCGCGCCTTGATCAATTCCTGGGCGGCGTCGGCACAGGCTTCGTCGGGCTCGCGCTGGGCTAGCCAGAGGGCCTGTAACTGCTTGGCCACGTCGGCGCCGCTGCTGAGGTAGTCGCTCCACAAGGCATAGCATTGGATCGACCGGTCATCGGCCATGCGGTACATAGGCAGTTGGGCGCGAAACGTGGCCCAATCCCGGTTGCGGCCTAACTGCAGCAACCATTCGGCGCGGAGCCGATCCTCCTGGTAGCTACCGGCATAGCGCGCCAGCATGCTTTCGATCTCGGCCTTGTCGGCCTGGTCCAACCGGAGCGATATCTCCCAGTAAGCCGCCCAGGGCTCCAGCAGCGAGCCTTTGGCTTGCGGCAATAATTGCGTCAGTTGTTTGCGATCGCCGAGTTTGAAAGCCTGCGCCATGTCCAGCACGGCCTGGTCGTTGCGCGCCAGATCCACGGCTTGGGCCCGCGCAGCGTAGCTAGGCAGGGCGACTGCGACAATACAGACCCAGGCCGCGAAATTTTTTTTGATTAACCACATGGGGTGATTATGGACAACTCTATAGACCCTAAAGTCCAGGAAAAAAAGGCCTTGCGTAAGGCTTTGCTCGATGCCCGGGCCAATCTACCGGACCGACTGCACCGCGCAGAGTTATTACTGCGGGTGATGCGCGTCTGGCTGGTAGGCCGCACCGATACGACGATTGGCGCCTACTGGCCCATCAAAGGCGAGTTTGACCCGCTGCCCGCACTGCACCGCTGGAAAGAGGACGGCGAGCTCAATGACATCGCGCAGCGCCGACGCATTGCTTTGCCAGTGGTCAACAAAGAGCACAAGACCATGTCTTTCCATATTTGGTACCCCGGCTGCCCGATGGAAGACGATGCCTACGGCATTCCCAAACCCAAAGACACCGAACAGGTGATGCCTAGCCTCTTGTTTGTGCCCTGCGTGGGCTATAGCGCGGGCGGCTACCGCTTGGGGTATGGCGGCGGTTTTTATGACCGTATGCTGGCCAGCCTGGAGCCCCGCCCCCATACCGTCGGCCTGGGTTTTGGCAATAGCTTTGTGCCCGATTTCGCGCCCGAAGCGCACGATATCCCGCTGGACGCGGTGCTAACCGACTATGGCATGGCCTGGCCGGTGGACCATCCGGGGCGCGTGTCGCGCGATTAGTCTTTTTGTGCGGCCAGGGCGCGCACATCGTTTTCATAGCCTTTAAGCAGGCGCACCATGTGCTTGCGCTGTTCGGCGCTAGTTTGAGCGTGCAGTCGGGCAAAGGCCTGGCAGGTATTGGTCGTCATTTGTTCATGGTACTGCCGGTAGGCCGGGTTGGAAGACTGGACATAGCGCTGCGCCAAGTCGGCCAGCGCGCTCTGTGCGGTGGGAGTATCGGCGCCGCGCAAGCGTTCCAGGGTTTGCAAAACCGCCTGCTGGCGTGCTTGCACCTCCTCGAAATAGCGCTTTTCGTCAAAGCCGGTTTGGGACATGGCATCTTGGAAGGCACGGGTTTGCTCGGCGCTTAGCTTGCCATAGAGGTCTTGCATGCGCTCCAGGCTTTTGCGCGTTCGCATGTCCATGCCTTGCGTTCTGGCGTCCTGCCATTCCTCGCGCATTTTGCGGTTGTTTTTTTCATAGGCCTTGGCCAGCCCTGCCAATTGCTCCGGCTTAAGCCCGGGCACTAGCGCCGCTGCGATCGGCATGGCGCGTTGTGTGAGCGCTTCGCTGCGCTGGAACACCGACGAATAAAGCGCGCAAAAGCGCGGGCCGTCGGGGTTTTGCAGTGCCAAGGTCTGGGCCTCCTGCAAAAGTTCGGCGACCAGGGGCAATTCTTCGCCCCGGTGCCATCGGTGCAGCGTCTTTAATTCCGCGCCGACGCGGCGTGCCTGCGCGTTGTCAAAGTCCAAGTAGCTGTCCAGCCATAAATACATGAGGTCGGGCGCTACGCTATAGCCCAAGCGTGCCGCACTGCAGCCGCCAAGCGCCAACACCAAGCACAGCAGCACGAGCGTCAGAAAGCGCCTGCCACCGCCACCGATAATGGCACTCAGGCAGGCGGTACCAGGCACCGGCTGGAAAAAAGTAAAGGACATGGCAGTGAGTCTAATTGCGAGCGATGCATCCGCTTTGGGTGCTGACAAGATCAAGCCTGCTGTTGAGGTGGTCATGATGGCCGCTGGCAAGGGTACGCGCATGAAAAGCAACAAACCCAAAGTGCTGCAGATGCTAGCCCATTTACCCCTGGCAGGGCATGTGCTGGAGGCCGCGCGTTGGGTGGATGCGCGCAAAGTGGTGGTCGTAACCGGGCATGGCGCGGCACAAGTGGAGTCGGCCTTGTCGCTATTGGCAGGATCGCTCCAGCTGGAATTTGCGCGCCAGGAACCCCAGTTGGGGACCGGGCATGCGGTACAAACCGCCGCCCCACATCTGGCTGACGATGCGATCGTGCTGGTCTTGTCCGGTGATGTGCCCCTCACACGTGCGGCGACTTTGCAAGCCCTGTTGCACTTAAGCGCCGGCCAGCATCTTGCCTTGCTCACAGTCAATTTGCCCGATCCCAGCGGTTACGGGCGCGTGGTGCGCAATGGCCCATCGGTCACCACCATCGTCGAACATAAGGACGCGAGCCCAGAAGAGCGCAGCATTCAAGAAATCTACGGCGGCATACTGGCAGCGCCTGCGCTACAGCTTAAACAATGGCTGGGGCGGCTGGACAATCGCAACGCCCAAGGCGAGTATTACCTCACGGATGTGGTGAAGTTGGCGGTGCAGGACGGTGTGCAGGTGCTGGCCCATCGGATTGACGACCCCTTGGAGGTGGCTGGCGTGAACAGTCCTGCGCAACTAGCCGCCTTGGAGCGCGCCCATCAATTGCGCTTGGCCGAGGCTTTGATGGAGCAAGGCGTGCGACTGAAGGATCCTGCCCGCATTGATGTGCGCGGTTCGCTGGTTTGCGCCAGGGACGTTGAGATCGATGTCGGCTGTGTGTTTGAAGGTCAGGTGCACTTGGGCGATGAGGTACGCATCGGGCCCCATTGCGTGCTGGCCAATTGCAGTATCGAGGCGGGCACCATCATCCAGGCATTTACCCATATAGACGGGGAAAGCCAAGGCGTGCGGGTGGGTGCAGGTGCCCGTATCGGCCCGTTCGCGCGCCTGCGCCCGGGAGCCGATCTGGGGCAGGACGTGTATATCGGCAACTTTGTAGAAGTCAAAAATGCCCGCTTGGCCCAAGGCGCAAAGGCCAACCATTTGGCGTATTTAGGCGACGCCACGGTGGGTGAGCGGGTAAATTTTGGCGCCGGCAGCATTACGGCAAATTACGACGGCGCGAACAAGCACCAGACCGTAATCGAAGATGATGTGCATGTCGGCAGCAATTGCGTGCTGATTGCGCCGTTGACCCTGGGCGCGGGCGGCACCATAGGCGGCGGCTCGACGATTACCAAGGACACGCCTGCAGGTGCATTGACGGTGGCGCGGGGCAAGCAAGTGAGTGTTGCTAACTGGAAGCGCCCGGTGAAGGGCGCTAAGTAATTTTTTCAGCGTCGGGGCAGCGGCAAAGCGGCGCTAAATTTTGCGCGCTTGATGCTGAAAAACGCTTTGACATTGCGCACGTTGGCATCTTGGGTGAACAAGCGGCGCGTCACCTCTAAGTAATCTGGCATGGACAGGGCCTGCACCACCAGAATGAAATCTGGGCCGGAGGCTACGCGCCAGCATTGCTGGACGGCATCCTCGGCGATCGCCTTGGCCTCGAAGGCGTCCAAATGCTCTACCCCCTGCACATCCAAGGTCACTTCCACCAGCGCGCAAACCATGTGCCCCACCGATGCGCCTAAACGCGCCGGGTTGAGTACCGCGACCTGCCGCTCGATCCAGCCGCCTTCGGAAAGGCGCTTGACGCGTCGCAGACAAGTCGGGGGCGAGATGCGCAGTTTTTCTGCGAGCGCTACGTTGCTTAGCGATGCATCCTGCTGGAGATGGCCCAAAAGCTGGAGGTCCAGGGCGTCCAATTTTTCTGAAATTTTCATATATTTTTCTTAATTTTTTGAATTTAAATTTTTTTATTGAATTTTATTGAATTTTAAATTCTTTTTTCTTAAATTTTAAATCATTAATTTCTCGACAGAACGCATAGCATCAAGACCTCACTTTGGAGTTTGACTATGTGTGGCATTGTCGGCGCGGTATCCAACCGCAATATCGTCCCGGTCTTGGTACAGGGTTTGCAGCGTTTGGAATACCGGGGATATGACTCCTGCGGTGTGGCGATTCACACGGCGAGTCTGCATCCCAATACCGCGCAGCCCGGACTGCGACGTGCCCGTAGCACCGCCCGCGTGGTGGAGTTAATAGCCCAGGTAGAGGCGGATGCTATTGAGGGCGGCACCGGCATCGCGCACACGCGCTGGGCCACCCATGGCGCGCCTGTGGTGCATAACGCACATCCCCATTTCAGCCCGGGCAAAGGCCCAGGCACACAAGACGGCCGGCTTGCCTTGGTGCATAACGGCATCATCGAAAACCACGATGAATTGCGCGCCAGCCTGCAGGCCAAAGGCTATGTCTTTAACAGCCAGACCGACACCGAAGTGATCGTGCACCTGGTTGACAGTTGCTACAACGGCGATCTCTTGGATGCGGTGATGGCCTGTGTTTTGCAACTACGGGGTGCTTATGCAATTGCGGTGATGCATGTGGACGAGCCCATGCGCATGGTAGGCGCGCGCGCCGGCTCGCCACTCGTCATCGGTGTGGGTCAGGGAGAAACATTTTTGGCCAGCGATGCCATGGCCTTGGCCGGAGTGACAGATCAAATGGTGTACTTGCAAGAGGGGGACGTGGTGGACGTGCAAGCAGGCAAGTTCTGGGTGCTTGACAGTGCGCACAAGCCGGTGACACGCGCGGTGCACTCGGTGCAGGCCCATAGCGGGGCGGCGGAGTTGGGGCCCTATCGCCATTACATGCAAAAGGAAATATTTGAACAACCACGCGCTGTGGCCGATACCTTGGAAGGTATTGCGGGCATCGTGCCCGAGTTATTCGGCGATGGCGCTTACAGCATCTTCAAACAGATTGATAAGGTGCTCATTCTGGCCTGCGGCACCAGTTACTACAGCGGATGCGTAGCCAAGTACTGGATCGAAGCCATCGCCAAATTGCCCTGCGCAGTCGAGATCGCCAGCGAATACCGTTACCGCGATTCGGTGCCCGATAAGAAAACCTTGGTCGTCACCATCAGCCAATCCGGCGAAACTGCGGACACGCTTGCGGCATTGCGTCACGCGCAATCGCTGGGCATGGAACACAGCCTTACCATTTGCAATGTTGCGAGTTCCGCCATGGTGCGGGAGTGCAAGTTGGCCTACGTTACGCGCGCCGGCGTGGAAATCGGGGTCGCTTCCACCAAGGCTTTCACCACCCAACTGGTCGGGCTGTTCTTACTCACGCTGTCCCTGGCGCAAACCAAAGGCCACTTAACGGAGGCAGATGAAACCACGGCACTCAAAGCACTGCGCCACCTGCCCAGTGCGCTGCAAGCCGTGCTGGCGCTGGAGCCCGCCATCATCGCGTGGTCCGAAGAATTTGCGTCCAAAGAAAATGCCTTGTTTCTAGGACGCGGAACCCACTACCCGATTGCCATGGAAGGCGCACTGAAACTCAAAGAAATCACCTATATCCACGCTGAAGCCTATGCCGCCGGCGAATTGAAACATGGGCCCCTGGCTTTGGTCACCAATGCCATGCCGGTGGTGACTGTTGCACCCAACGACGCCTTGCTGGAAAAGCTAAAAAGTAATATGCATGAAGTACGGGCCCGTGGTGGCATGTTGTATGTATTGGCAGATGCTGACACGCACATCCAAACCAGCGAGGGCATCAACGTCATCCGCATGCCGGAAAACTATGGCGACCTCTCCCCCATCTTGCATGTCGTAGCGCTGCAACTGCTGGCCTACCACACCGCCTGCGCACGCGGTACTGATGTAGATAAACCACGTAATTTGGCGAAGTCGGTTACGGTGGAGTGAGGTGGCTAGAGGGTAATTTACTTTCCTCGCCCGCCCCACTTTTGCACCCTTAGAGAGGTAGTTTTGGAGCTGTTTAAGGCCAGGTAGGCGAAGAATGGCTTTCTGCACCCGTTTCCTGCTGACTATGGGGACTTTGACCCTGTCTGTTTGGACCTTATCAATCCATGGACAACGTAAAGGCAGTGGATGGAAATCTAGATGCGCCTAGCGTTTACCCCCGTTTTGGTAAACGCCTTGAGGTGTGAAACACCCGCAAAATAGTGACCTGATCGCCCTGGACAATATAGGGCACAAGATAGCGCGTTTTTAGCACCACTAATTCGCGGGTGCCTGGTACACGGCCCGGTCGACCTAAACCAGGTTGCTCCGCGAGTTGGGCCACCGCTTCCAACACCCGGGCAACGACTCGGCTGGCCGCAGCAGCATCGTCTTGCGCGATGTAGGTAGCCTCGTCATCGAGGTTTTGCCGCGCCGCACGCAGCCATTTAATGGGAACTGACATTCCATTTCAGCGCCAGGTCTGCCATGTCTTGGTCGGTGGCGAAATCACGCGCCTCGGCTTCCGTGAGGGCGGCCTGAATCTCACCAAGCTGCCATTCATTGGTATCGACATAGGCGGCAATGGCCTCGCTGGCCAAAAAAGATTTGCTGCGCTGGGTGACCTTCGCGAGCTGATCAAGCCGGTTCTTGATGCCGTCTTCGAGGCGAATGGTCATGGTGCTGGACATAGGGAATCCTTTTTTGTGCTAGCTTGTGTACAGTGTACTTAAAACTTCACCGAGCCTGACTGCTTAGGACACAAGTGAACACAACAATGAGCGACAAAAGTGCCCGGGGAAAAAGGACATCAAAACCTTTGGGCGGCAAAAGCATCCAAGTTCAGGGCGGTAGGTCGCTCGCCCACGATATCGGCTACCAAACTCCCGCTGAAGCCCCCCAAAGTCAGCCCGATGTGCTGGTGGCCAAAGGCATACACCACGCGCGCGCTTTTGCGCGAACGTCCCAAGACCGGCAGTCCATCGGGCAAGGTTGGCCGAAAACCTAACCACGGCGCTTGCGGCGTACCCAGTGCAGGCAAGGCTCGGCGCGAGGCAAAGTGCAGCAAATCGAGCAAGCCCGGGTGCATTTCCTGGCCTAAGCCCGCCAACTCCACCGTGCCCGCTACGCGCAGGCCTTGGGCCATAGGGGTCATGTAAAAACCGCGCTCTGCCCAACCTACGGGGCGGGAAATCAAAGGGGTGCTGCCGGGAAACATCAGGTGGTAACCGCGCTCCGCTTGCAGGGGCACATCGTCGCCACATTGCGCAGCCAAGTCCTTGGAATGCACGCCAGCGCACAGGGCCAGGTGATCGTAGGCGCTGTCATGGTCCAGGCCGCGCACGCGTACCTGCCGATCGTCCGCTTGCACACCGGTACCAGCGACCGGGTGCACTTCCAGACCTTGGGTTTGCAAATAGGCCAGCAAGGCATGCAAGAAGGCCGAGGGGTCGCTTAAATGCCAGGAGCCTTTGAACAAAGCGCCGCGATGAAAAATCGGGCTGAGCTGAGGCTCCAA
>CAMCJY010000059.1 GCA_945875225.1 Comamonas sp. lk
GCCCGCGAGCGCGGCCATGTGCTCGAAGGTCTGGCGGTCGCGCTGGCCAATATCGACGAATTCATCGCCATCATCCGCAATGCCCCCACTCCGCCAGTGGCCAAGGCTGCGTTGATGACCCGCAGCTGGGACAGCAAACTGGTGCGCGAGATGCTCACCCGAAGCCGCATGGACGGCGGCGCGGTCAATGCCGACGACTTCCGCCCCGATGGACTGGACAAATCTTTGGGCATGGGCAGCGATGGCTTGTACCGCTTGTCCGACACGCAGGCGCAGGAAATCCTGCAAATGCGCCTGCAGCGCCTGACCGGCCTGGACCAAGACAAGATCGTCACCGAATACAAAGAGGTGATGTCCGAAATCGAAGACTTGCTGGACATCCTGGCCCGGCCAGAGCGCGTCTCCACCATCATTAGCGAAGAGCTCGCTGCCATCAAGCAAGAATTCGGGCAAACCAAGCTGGGCGCACGCCGCAGCCTGGTCGAACACAGCTCGTATGACCTGAGCACCGAAGACCTGATCACGCCTACCGATATGGTGGTCACGCTCAGCCACAGCGGGTATATCAAGAGCCAACCCCTGGGCGAATACCGGGCGCAAAAGCGCGGCGGACGCGGCAAGCAGGCCACGGCGACCAAAGAAGACGACTGGGTGGACCAGCTCTTTATCGCCAACACACACGACTACATCTTGTGCTTCTCCAACCGCGGCCGTTTGTACTGGCTGAAGGTCTGGGAGGTGCCGCAAGGTTCGCGCGGCTCCCGCGGGCGCCCCATCGTCAATATGTTCCCACTGCAAGACGGCGAAAAAATCACCGTGGTGCTGCCACTAACTGGTGACAAGCGCACTTTCCCGGCAGACCAATTCGTGTTCATGGCCACGTCCATGGGCATCGTTAAGAAGACTCCACTGGACGACTTCAACAACCCGCGCAAGGTCGGCATCATTGCGGTCAACCTGGACGAGGGCGACTACCTGATCGGCGCCGCGATTACCGACGGCCAGCACGACGTCATGCTGTTTTCCGACGGCGGTAAAGCGGTACGTTTTAACGAGGACGAAGTCACCGCCCATGGCCGCCAGTCGCGCGGCGTCAAAGGCATGAACCTGGAAGAAGGCCAAAGCGTCATCGCCATGTTGGTCGCCGAGGATGAGCAACAAAGCGTGCTCACCGCCACCGAAAACGGCTACGGCAAGCGCACCAGCATTACGGAATACACCCGCCATGGACGTGGCACCAAGGGCATGATTGCCATCCAGCAAACCGAGCGCAACGGCAAAGTAGTGGCCGCCACCTTGGTACATGTGGACGACGAGATCATGCTGATTACCGACCGCGGCGTGCTGGTACGCACCCGCGTATCCGAAATCCGCGAACTCGGCCGCGCCACCCAGGGCGTGACCTTGATCAGCCTGGACGAAGGCTCCAAACTCAGCGGCCTGCAACGCATCGTGGAAAACGATGCCAACCAGACGGACACAGCAGGCGATAACGCAGACGACAGCGCACCCGAAGGTGACGTCAGCGACGAATGAGTCTGGCCGCGTGACGCGCCCTTTTAATTTTTCCGCCGGTCCGGCCACCATGCCATTGGAGGTGCTGCAAAGGGCGGCGGCCGATATGAGCAATTGGCACGATGCCGATGGCAAACCCAGCGGCATGGGTGTCATGGAAATGAGCCACCGAGGCAAAGCCTTTGGCAGCATCGTGCAGCATGCCGAGGTCTGCCTGCGCCGCTTGCTGGCGGTGCCCGAGGCCTTTCATATCTTGTTTATGCAAGGCGGCGGTCTGGCGCAAAACGCCATCGTCCCCATGAACCTGTGCGGCCCTGATTCCACTAAGCCAGCGCTGGACTTTGTGTTGACGGGCAGTTGGAGCCAAAAATCCTGCCAGGAAGCGGCTAAGTATGGTGCGCCGCGGATTGCTGCCAGCGCGCAGGAATCGGGTTTCCACCGCATCCCGGAACCCGGCGGTTGGCAGCTCAGCCCAAACGCCCGCTATGTGCATATTTGCGGCAACGAGACTATCCATGGCGTGGAATTTCATACCCTGCCCGACCTGCGCGCCTTGGGCTCGGATGCGCCGCTGGTAGTGGACTTTTCCTCGCACGTTGCATCGCGCCCGGTGGATTGGAGCCGCGTGGGCCTGGCCTTTGCCGGCGCGCAAAAAAACCTGGGCCCTGCAGGTCTGACCCTGCTAGTGGTGCGCGACGACTTGCTTGGCGCGGCCTTGGACATCTGCCCCAGCGCCTTCAACTTCAAAAACATCGCGGATAACGCCTCTTTGTTCAACACCCCGCCCACCTATGGCATTTATATGGCGGGCCTGGTATTTGACTGGGTAGAGCAGCAAGGCGGTATTGCGGCCATAGAGGCGCGCAACATCGAAAAAGCTGACCTGCTCTACCAAGCCGTCGATGGCTCGGATTTGTATTTCAATCCGGTAGAGCCGACCTGCCGCTCGCGCATGAACGTGCCTTTCTTTCTGCGTGACCCCGCTTTGGAGAGCGACTTTTTGCAGGGCGCAGAGCAAGCCGGCCTGCTGCAACTCAAGGGTCACAAGTCAGTAGGCGGCCTGCGCGCCAGCATTTACAACGCCATGCCTTTGGAGGGCGTGCAGGCGCTGGTGGCATTTATGCGATCATTTGAACGCACCCGCGCTTAAAGGACAGACACATGGCACTGACACTGGCTGAACTGCGTACCCGCATCGACGCGCTCGATTTGGAACTGCTCGCCCTGCTCAACCGCCGCGCGGCGCTGGCCCGCGATGTCGGCGAAATCAAAAAAGGCGAAGGCTCGGTGGTATTTCGCCCCGAGCGCGAGGCCCAAGTGATCGCTAATTTGCAAGAAGCCAACACCCAAAGCGGACTGGCGCATACCCTGCAGTCAGAAAGCGTGGCCTATGTGTGGCGCGAAATCATGTCGGCCTGCCGCGCTTTAGAGACGCCCCAGCGCGTGGCCTACCTCGGCCCGGCCGGCACCTTTAGCGAAGAGGCGGCGCTGCGCTTTTTCGGCTCCAGCATCGCCCATGTACCTTGCGCCAACTTTGATGAAGTCTTTCACGCGACCGCGGCCGGTTCGGCGCAATTTGGGGTGATTCCGGTGGAAAACAGCAGCGAGGGCGTGGTGACCCGCTCGCTGGATTTACTCTTGACTTCGCCGCTGCACATCATCGGCGAAACCAGCCTGATGGTGCGCCACCATTTGCTGCGCGCCAGCGACAGCCTGGACGGGATTAAGGTCGTGCTGGCCCACCCGCAGGCGCTGGCCCAGTGCCAGAACTGGCTGAGTACCCACTTGCCGCATGCCGAGCGACGCGCCGTCTCCAGCAATGCCGAGGGCGCGCGCCTAGCGGCGCAAGAGAGCGGCTGGGCGGCTATCGCCAGCGAACGCGCAGGCTCTACGTTCGGCCTGCACCTGGCTGCACGCGCCATCCAGGACGACGCCTTTAACCGCACCCGGTTTGTAGTGGTCTGCCTGCCAAGCACCCTGGCCGCACCCCAGGCCAGCGGGCGTGACTGCATCAGCCTGGTGGTCTCCGTGCCCAACCGCCCCGGGGCGGTACACGACCTGCTGGTGCCCCTGAAAAAGCACGGTGTTTCCATGACGCGCTTTGAATCGCGCCCTGCGCGTTCCGGCCAATGGGAGTATTACTTTTATATCGACCTGCAAGGCCACCCCTCCGAGCCGCAGGTGCAGGTCGCGCTGGCCGAGCTGCAATCGCTGTGCGCTTTTTACAAAGTGCTGGGTACCTACCCGCTGGCGGACTGAGGCTTGACACACGGTGTTTGAACAACTCGGACTGGTGGGCTGCGGACTCATGGGCGGCTCGTTTGCGCTGGCACTCAAGCGCGCCGGTTTGGTGCGCCGCGTAGTCGGCTTCAGCCCATCCCAGGCCACCCGCGAGCGCGCGCTGGACATGGGCGTTATTGACGCAATAGCCCCTAGCGCGACCCAGGCCGCCCAAGGCAGTGACCTGGTGCTGGTGGCCGTGCCGGTGGCCGCCACGCAAAGCACTTTGGCTGCACTGGCGGGGTCCTTGTCGCCGCAAGCGCTATTGATGGACGTGGGCTCCACCAAGCGCGATGTGGTGCAAGCCGCAGCGCTTGCGCTGGGCGACAAACTGCCCACTTTTGTGCCGGCACACCCGATTGCGGGCAAAGAAGTCGCTGGCGTAGCCCACGCCGATGTGGATTTGTATAACGGCTGCCAGGTCATCCTCACTCCCATGGAACAAACCGGCAAAGCCCAATTGGCGCAAGCGCAGGCGCTATGGACCGGTTTAGGCGCACAAGTGCGCACCATGAGCGCGCTGGAACACGACAGCGCATTTGCCGCCGTGAGCCACCTACCGCATCTGCTGGCCTTTGCCGCCATGAATGCGGTCAATGCCCAAGCCCAAGCGGCGCAATTTCTGTCCCTGGCCGGCCCGGGCTTTCGCGACTTCACCCGCATTGCCGCTTCCGACCCCGCCGTCTGGCGCGACATCCTGCACGCCAACCGGGACCAGTTGCTGCTGCAATCCCAGCACCTACGCGAGGCTTTGCAATCCTTTGAAACCGCGTTGGCCCAAGGTGACAATGCAGCCCTGCAAGCGCTGATCAGCGCCGCCAGCCAATCCCGCGCCGCTTGGTCGCTCAAGCGCTAAAACACGCCCATGTTTGCCACCCGTTTTCTCGACCTTCCCCCCCTAGCCCATGCTGGCGGCAGCATCACCCTGCCTGGCTCCAAAAGCATTTCCAACCGCGTGCTGCTGCTGGCCGCACTGTGCGAAGGCGTTACTGACATCCACGACCTGCTCGATTCGGATGACACCCGAGTCATGCTTATCGCGCTAAAGGCCCTGGGCTGTGTCCTGCAGCAGGAGGGCAACAGCCTGCGCCTGACGGGCCTGAACGGGCGTTTGCCGCAAGCACCCATCGCCTTGTTTTTGGGCAATGCCGGCACCGCCATGCGCCCCTTAACCGCCGCGCTGAGCGTGCTGGGCGGTGACTTCACGCTCAGCGGCGTGCCCCGCATGCACGAGCGCCCGATCGGCGACCTGGTGGATGCCCTGCGCCAACTGGGCTGCCGCATTGACTACACCGGGCAGCAAGGGTTTCCGCCGCTGCACATCGGCACGCCCAGTTTGCAGTTGGACGCGCCCATTCAAGTGCGCGGCGACATGTCCAGCCAATTCCTGACCGCCTTGCTCATGGCCTTGCCGCTGGTAGCGCGCCGGGACATCGTGATCGAGGTGGTGGGCGAATTGATTTCGCGGCCCTATATCGCCATTACCTTGAATCTGTTGGCGCAGTTTGGCGTGCAAGTCCAACGCGAAGGTTGGCAGCGTTTTGTCATTCCCGCAGGCAGCCGTTTGCGCTCGCCTGGGACGCTGCATGTGGAAGCCGATGCTTCGTCTGCCAGCTATTTTGTGGCACTGGGCGCCATTGCGCCGGGCAGCGAAGGCATACGCGTCCAGGGCCTGGGGGAGAACTCGATTCAAGGGGATATCCGCTTTATCGAGGCCGCGCGCGCCATGGGTGCCATGGTGGACAGCGGCCCCAATAATTTGCATGTGCGTCGCGGCGCCTGGCCGCTCAAGGCCATAGACCTAGACTGCAACCATATCCCCGACGCCGCCATGACCCTGGCCGTGATGGCGTTGTATGCCCAGGGCACCACGGTGCTGCGCAATATCGCCAGCTGGCGTGTCAAAGAAACCGACCGCATCGCCGCCATGGCCACCGAGCTGCGCAAGCTCGGCGCCAGCGTGCAGGAAACACCCGACTCGATAGCCGTCACCGCGCCTGCCCACGCTGCGGATTGGCGCGCCGCCAGCATCCACACCTACGACGACCACCGCATCGCCATGTGCTTTTCGCTGGCCGCCTTCAATCCGGCGCAATTGCCGGTGCGCATCTTGGAGCCGCAGTGCGTGGCCAAAACTTTTCCGGATTATTTTGAAGCCTTGTTCAGCGTTACCGATGCAGCGGCAGGCCACATTCCGGTGCTGTGCGTGGATGGGCCAACGGCTTCGGGCAAAGGTACGCTGGCCTCGGTGCTGGCCGCTGCGCTGGGCTACCACTTTCTGGATTCGGGTGCGCTGTACCGCATTGCGGCCTATGCGGCCGTGCAAAGCGGCCTAACACTTGAAGCTGCGAACGAAGCGGCCATCGCCGCATTGGCAGGCAGCTTGGACATCCGCTTTGAAGGCGAGCGCGTTTGGCTGGGCGGGCAGGAGGTGAGTGAAACCATACGCACCGAGCAAGCGGGCATGGATGCCTCGGCCGTTTCCAGCCTGCCCTCGGTGCGCGCTGCGCTGATGGATGTGCAACAGCGTTTTCGACGCCTGCCCGGGCTGGTGGCGGACGGGCGGGACATGGGCACGGTGGTGTTTCCCGATGCGCAACTCAAGGTGTATCTCACCGCCAGCGCCCAACGCAGAGGCGAAAGACGTTATAAGCAATTGATTTCAAAGGGAATTTCGGCTACACTCGACTCTCTTTGCGCGGACCTGGCCGCGCGCGACTTGCGGGATACCACCCGCACCGTTGCGCCGCTCAAGCCCGCAAAAGATGCGATGCTGCTAGACAACTCCGAATTGACGATTGAAGAGTCGATCACGCAGGTCTTAGACTGGTGGCAAAGCAAGCAGCTATTTGATGCACCTTAAGCGGGCGTCACGAAGCTGGCGATAAGCGAAAAGTCCAGGGTTTTCCTGGCACGGCCCCCGAGGCTCCCCTCGCGCTGCATGCGCATGGTTTCGGGGTTCTACAACCTAACCCGCGGTTTACGCCGCACACAACATGTCTGAATCTTTCGCAGCCCTCTTTGAAGAGTCGCAAAAATCGTCTGAAACCCGTATCGGTGAAGTCGTCACCGCCGAAGTCGTTCGTATCGAACACAACTTTGTCGTTGTCAACGCCGGTCTGAAATCAGAAGCCTATGTGCCCCTGTCTGAATTCAAAAGCGACAAAGGCGAACTCGAAGTCCAAGTGGGCGAATTTGTCTCCGTGGCCATCGTCGCCATGGAAAACGGTTACGGCGACACCATCGTCAGCCGCGACACCGCCAAGCGCCTGGCCTCTTGGATGAGCCTGGAAAAATCCTTGGAATCCGGCGAATTTGTCACTGGCACCACCAGCGGCAAAGTCAAAGGCGGCCTGACCGTATTGGTCAATGGCATCCGCGCCTTCCTACCCGGTTCGCTGGTCGATACCCGCCCCACCAAGGACTTGTCTCCCTACGAGAACAAGACTATGGAATTCAAGGTTATCAAGCTGGACCGCAAACGCAACAACGTGGTGCTGAGCCGCCGCGCCGTGGTCGAAGCCTCCATGGGTGCCGAGCGCGCCAACCTGATGTCCACCCTCAAAGAAGGCTCTGTGGTGCAAGGCGTGGTCAAGAACATCACCGAGTACGGTGCGTTTGTGGACCTGGGCGGCATCGACGGCCTGCTGCACATCACCGACATGGCCTGGCGCCGTGTGCGTCACCCCTCCGAAGTAGTGACCGCTGGCCAGGAAATCACAGCCAAGATTTTGAAATTTGACACCGAGAAAAACCGCGTGTCCCTGGGCCTCAAGCAAATGGGCGACGACCCTTGGATGGGCGTCAACCGCCGCTACCCCCAAGCCACCCGTATGTTCGGCAAGATCACCAACATCGCCGACTATGGCGCATTTGTGGAACTCGAGCCCGGCATCGAAGGCTTGGTGCACGTCTCCGAAATGGACTGGACCAACAAAAACATCGCCCCTTCCAAGCTCGTGTCCCTGGGTGACGAGGTCGAAGTCATGGTTCTGGAAATCGACGAAGACAAGCGCCGTATTTCTTTGGGCATGAAGCAATGCAAAGCCAATCCTTGGCAAGAGTTTGCACAAAACACCAAGCGCGGCGACCGCGTCAAAGGCCCTATCAAATCGATCACCGACTTTGGCGTCTTCGTGGGCTTGGCTGCCGGTATCGACGGCCTGGTGCATTTGTCGGACCTGTCCTGGAACGAAACCGGCGAAGCCGCTGTGCGCGAGTTCAAAAAAGGCCAGGAAGTTGAAGCCATTGTGCTGGCCGTGGACGTGGACCGCGAGCGTATTTCTCTGGGTATCAAGCAATTGGATTCCGACCCCTTCACCACCTTTGCCGCTGTCAATGACAAAGGCCAAGTGGTTACCGGCAAGGTCAAAACCGTGGATGCAAAGGGCGCTGAGATCGACCTGGGCGAAGACATCATTGGCTACCTGCGTGTGTCCGAGATCAGCCGCGACCGCGTCGAAGACGCCCGCAGCGTGCTCAAGGAAGGCGACGAAGTCACCGCCGTGGTGGTCAATGTGGACCGCAAAACCCGCAACATCCAACTGTCCATCAAGGCCAAGGATGCAGCGGACCAAAACGAAGCCATGGCCACCCTGAGCCAAAATACCGCGCGCGAAAACGCCGGCACCACCAGCCTGGGCGCTTTGCTGCGCGCTAAGCTGGACAACAATTAAACGGCGCACCGCCTCATTAGTAGTCCCCAAGCGACCGGCGTGTGCCGGTCGCTTGCATTGCTTTTTTAAAGCTCTCTATGACCCGCTCTGACATCGTCGAAGAATTGGCAAGCCGCTTCAGCCAGCTGACCCAGCAGGACGCGGAATTCGCCGTCAAGGCCATCCTGGACGCGATGAACGACGCCCTGGTGCGCGGGCAACGTATCGAAATCCGCGGCTTTGGCAGTTTTTCCGTCAGCCACCATGCGCCGCGCATGGGTCGCAACCCGCGCAATGGCGAAAGCGTCGCCATACCCCAGCGACGGGTGCCGCACTTCAAGCCCGGCAAAGCCCTGCGCGAAGCGGTCGATGCCGAGATCGCCCCGGCCGTGGGCGTACTGGCCAAGCCTTGATTTCCTGTCGGCCCGATAGAATCGTCGCCGACCAAGGAATTGCATGAACTCATTCTTTTCGCTGGTGAAACTGCTGTTCAAAGCAGCGATTTTTTTCACCCTGTTTGCGTTTGCCTTGAACAACCAGGCCGACGTGACCGTGCATTTTTTCTTTGGCTACCAGTGGACCAGCCCGCTGGTCATGGTGGTGCTCATCAGTTTTGCCGGCGGGCTGCTGCTGGGCATATTGGGCATGGTGCCGCGCTGGTGGCAGCAACGTCGCGCCGCCAAACACGCACGAAGCCGGCCCGATGCAAGCTCCGGCGCAGCCTCCCCAAGCAAGCCCGACGAGAGCGCGCTGCCCCATGGAATTTGACCTGAACTGGGTGTTAATGGGCCTGCCCATCGCCTTCGTGACGGGCTGGCTGGCCTCGCGCTTT
>CAMCJY010000060.1 GCA_945875225.1 Comamonas sp. lk
TTGGCGTTTGCGTGCGTGCAATCGCGTTTGGCCCACAAATTGGTGACGCGCAAATCGGCAGGACCGCTCTCAATGGTTTCGCAGACAAAACCCAAGGGCGCCAGGCGCGCCGCCATCAAGGCCTGGCATCCGCCGTCAGCGGGCGTGGGAGAGGGCATACTGAGCAACTGCTCAGTCAGCCGCAAGGTGGCATGGGTATCGTGTGAAGGCATCCTTTAGTCACGCAGCAGTTCATTGAGCGAGGTTTTGGCGCGGGTCTGCGCATCTACGCGTTTCACAATGACAGCGCAGTACAAGCTGTACTTGCCGTCGGCGCTAGGCAGATTGCCCGATACCACCACCGAACCGGCCGGAATGCGGCCATAGCTCACTTCGCCCGTAGCACGGTCGTAAATTTTGGTGCTTTGGCCGATGTACACGCCCATAGAAATGACCGAGTTTTCTTCCACGATCACGCCTTCGACCACTTCGGAGCGGGCGCCGATAAAGCAGTTATCTTCGATGATGGTGGGGCCCGCTTGCATGGGCTCAAGCACGCCGCCAATACCCACGCCACCGCTGAGGTGCACGTTTTTGCCGATCTGGGCGCAGGAGCCTACGGTAGCCCAGGTATCGACCATGGTGCCTTCATCGACATAGGCGCCGATGTTGACGTAAGAGGGCATCAGAATCGCGCCTTTGCCGATGTAGCTGCCACGGCGCGCTACCGCGGGCGGCACCACGCGCACGCCAGCGGCCTTCATGCCCGCTTCGTCCATGTGCGAAAACTTGGTTTGCACCTTGTCGTAAAAGCCCAGCTCACCGGCTTTGATCACGCTGTTGTCTTTCAGGCGAAAGCTCAGCAGAACGGCCTTTTTAATCCACTGGTGCGTAGTCCACTGGCCCACGCTTTGGCGCGTCGCGACACGCAGGCTGCCGTTATTGAGTTGGCTGATCACGTGCTCCACCGCATCGCGCACTTCTTGCGACGCAGAGGTGGAAGAGATATTGGCACGATCTTCCCATGCGGCGTCCACAATGGTTTGGAGTTGTTGTGTCATAAAAAAGCTTTCGGTTCAGAACAGTGGTTATCAAGTAGGGGGTTATGAGGTGCTGCGCACAAAAGCCGCAATACGGTGCGCCGCTTCCAAACATTCAGCGGTTTGCGCGACCAGCGCCATGCGCACAAAGCCGGTGCCCGGGTTGTGGCCCTGCGCGCTGCGCGCCAGGTAGCTGCCGGGCAAAACCGTAACATTGTAGGCAGCGTAGAGCGCGCGGGCGAAGTCCTCGTCGCTGCCGCGCACCTTGGCCCAGAGGTAAAAGCCCGCGTCGGGTAAACGCACGTCCAGCACTTGGGCCAGTACCGGCGTGACCGCATGGAATTTTTCACGGTACAGAGCGCGGTTTTCCAGCACATGGTTTTCGTCTTGCCAAGCGGCGATGCTGGCGCTCTGCACCACAGGACTCATGGCGCTACCGTGGTAGGTGCGGTAGCGCAGAAACTGCGCCATCAGCGCTGCGTCCCCGGCGCAAAAACCGCTGCGCATGCCAGGCACATTGCTGCGCTTGGACAGGCTGGTAAAAGCCACCAGGTTTTTGAAATCGCTGCGACCGAGTTGCGCTGCAGCTTCCAGGCCCCCTAATGGAGGTGTATCACGGAAATAAATTTCGCTGTAGCACTCGTCCGATGCGATAACAAAGCCATAGCGATCGCTGAGCTCAAAAAGGGTCTTCCATTCCTCTAGCGGCATGACCGCGCCGGCCGGGTTGCCAGGGCTGCATACAAACAACAACTGCGTGCGCGCCCAGACGTCCTGCGGCACTGAGGCCCAGTCTTGGGCGAAATTGCGTTCGGGAATCGAGGCTACGTAGTAGGGCTCGGCGCCGGCCAGCAAGGCTGCGCCTTCGTAAATTTGGTAAAAGGGATTGGGGCACAGCACCAAAGGTTTGGCTTGGCCGGGTGCGCTGGCGATGACGGTTTGCGCAAAGGCAAACAGTGCCTCGCGCGAACCGTTGACCGGCAGTATTTGATCGCTGGCGCGCACTGCAATCTGGTAGCGCTTTTGCAACCATTGGGCAATGGCCTCACGCAAGGCCGCCTCGCCTGCAGTGGCCGGATAAGCGGCCAAGCCGCTGCCTTCGATGGCATGGCAATAGGCTTGTTTTATGAGCGCAGGGGTCGCGTGGCGCGGTTCCCCTATGCCCAAACTGATGGGGCTGTAATGTGCATCGGGCACGATGCCGTTAAAAAGTTGTCGCAAGCGTTCAAACGGATAGGCGTGGAGCAGCGGCAAATGCACATTCATAGCGGTGTATTATCGTTCAACAGGCTGTTTGCACGCTGTGCCGGATACCGGCGGCAAGCCATGCTGCCGATCTGTAGCGGAGAGTTAACTATGAGTGAAAACGCGAGCGATGCCGCGCCCTACCAGGTTTTGAACTTGGCCGGTGCCATCGATTTTTTGGGCGATATGCAAGCGGTCTCTGAGTTGCTACAGCCGCTGGTGCTCAGTTTGAGTAATGATATTGGCGAGATAGAGCGGCTGCTGGGCGAGGGAGATATGCCAGCGGTGGCCCGCACTTTGCACTCTCTCAAAGGTTTTATCCCCGTGTTTTGCCACGCCGAATTCGCCGCCGAACTGGTGGAGATCGAAAAGCGTAGCCGTAGTGATGACAAGCTGCAGTTGGGCCCGCAGATCGAGGCCTTGCTGCATCCCTTGCGCCAGTTGGTACAGGAATCCAACCGTTTTTTAAAGCAAACGGGCCACTAGGGCGCTCGGGCGCGCACGCCCGGCTAGGCGCTCCCCCGCATGGAGGTTGCGCGCGGTATCATGGCTGCCCCGGTATGGTTCGTTGCGACCGGCTTATTCCAATTAAATCAACCACTTAGCCGTTTCTAACAGTCCCTGTGCGCCTCAATTCCATCAAGCTGTCGGGCTTCAAGTCTTTCGTCGAGCCCACCAATTTCCTATTGCCAGGTCAACTGGTCGGGGTGGTGGGCCCCAACGGTTGTGGCAAATCCAACATCATGGATGCGGTGCGCTGGGTTTTGGGCGAGAGCCGCGCCAGCGAATTGCGTGGTGAGTCCATGCAGGATGTCATATTTAACGGCACGACGACACGCAAAGCCGCCAGCCGTGCCAGCGTGGAGCTGGTATTTGACAATTCCGACCACCGCGCCGGTGGCCAATGGGGCCAGTTCACCGAAATTGCCGTGCGCCGGGTCCTGACGCGCGACGGCACTTCCAGTTACTTCATCAACAACCAGGCCGTGCGCCGCCGCGACGTGCAAGACGTGTTTTTGGGCACCGGTCTGGGGCCGCGCGCCTACGCCATCATCGGGCAGGGGACGATTAGCCGCATTATTGAATCCAAGCCCGAAGAGTTGCGCTTGTTTCTGGAAGAGGCAGCGGGTGTATCCAAATACAAAGAGCGCCGTCGCGAGACTGAAAACCGGCTGTCCGATACGCGGTCCAATCTGACGCGGGTGGAAGACATTCTGCGCGAACTCAACAGCAGCCTGGAAAAACTCGAGCGCCAGGCCGAAGTCGCGCAAAAGTACCAGTCCATGCAAACTGATGTCACGCGCAAACAGCACCAGATATGGTTTTTGCGCCGCGCCGAAGCCCAGGCCGAGCAGGTCAAGGTGCAGCGCGATGCGCAGGCTTCGGTTAACGCTTTGGAATCGCGCATGGCCGATGTGCGGCGAATCGAGGCCGAACTGGAGCAGGTGCGCCAAGCGCATTACGCTGCCGCCGACGAAGTGAACCAAAGCCAAGGCTTGTTGTACGAGGCCAGTGCCGAGGTGGGCCGCCTGGAGGCCGAAATCCGCTACGTAGTGGAAAACCGCCAGCGCGTGGAGCAGCGCTTGCTGATGCTGCAAGCCCAGAGCACCCAATGGGCCGAGCGCCGTGCGCAGGCCTTGCTCGATCAAGACCAGCTACTGGTTTCGCGTGAAACCGGCGCCGAGCAAGCCCAGTTGCTTGATGCACAAACCCAGGAGCAGGCCCAGCATTTGCCCGCATGGGACGAGGCTTTGCAAAGCGCACAGGCCGCTACTGTAGCGCAGCGTGATGCGGTGGCTCAAGTGCAGCAAGCCCTAAGTGTGTTGGCCTCGGAGCAACGCAATATCCAGGAGCAAAGCCGCCAGCTCAGCGCGCGGCGAGAGCGCCTGGGTGCCGATCGTAATGCCCTCACGCAAACCGACGAAGTTCGTTTACAGGACTTGCAAGCCCAATGGGAGCAGGCCCGCGCGGTAGCCGAAGAATCCTTGGAGCGCTTGCACAGCCTGCAGGAAAGTGCGCCCGGACTGGACGAGGCGCGCCGCGCGCAGCAGCAGCAGGTCAATACCGATGCGACGCGTTATGCCGATCTATCGGCGCGCCTGGAAGCGCTCAAGGCCTTGCAAGAGCGATTGCGTACCGATGAAAAACTCAAGCCCTGGCTCAGCAAGCACGGTTTGCTGGACTTACAGGGCTTGTGGACCCGCATCCAGGTGCAGGCTGGATGGGAAAACGCCATCGAGGCGGCCTTGCGCGACCGCTTGGGCGCACTGGAAGTGTCCAAGCTAGAGATGGTGCAAGCCTTTATTCAGGACGTGCCGCCAGTCAAGCTGTCTTTCTTTAGCAGCCCGCTCGCCGGGCGCAGCGGCGCTACCAGCACCTTGACGGCGCTGGCCGATAAAGTGCAAATCCATGACGCCGGCCTGGCTGCCGTAGTGGCCGAGTGGTTGCTCGGCTCTTATGCCGCCAAGGACATGGACCAGGCCTTTGTCCAGCGCGCTCAGCTGCAAGCGGGGGAGAACCTGTTTGTCCCCCAGGGCCATGCGGTCGGTGCGCACAGCGTCAGTTTTTACGCGGCCGATGCCGAGCAAGCGGGCTTGTTGGCAAGGGCCCAGGAAATTCAGAATTTGGAAAAAGACGCACGGGCCCAAGCCATGATGGCCGAGGCATCGCGCAGCGCGCTCAACCGGGCCGAAAGCGCTTATGCCCAATGCGCCGCGCAACTGGTAGATGTCCGGCGCCAGGCCCAAGAAAGCCAGACCCATAGCCATAGCTTGGAAGTGGAAGTCCTGCGCCTGACCCAATTGGCCGAGCAAACCCGCCAGCGCAGCAGCGAAATCGAGGCCGATGCGACCGAGGTGGATGCCATGTTGGAAGACCTTTCGGCGCGATCACAGGAAGCCGAAGCGCGCTTTGAAAGCCTGGACCTGCGCTTAGGCGAAAGCCAGGAAAAGCACGCCGACTTGCAAGAGCGCGCTATGGCGGCGCAAGCCCAGTTGGACCAAAGCCGCGAGCAACTGCGCAGCTTGGAGCGCCAGGTGCAAGAGCAGATGTTCAACCAGCGCAGCTTGCTGGCGCGGGCGCAGGAAATTGAGCGTTCCTTGCAAACTGCTGATGCGCAGACGGTGGCCGTGGCCGAAGAAGTGGCGCGCGGGCAGGCCGAATTGCAGGAGCTGTCTGACGTGGCGGCCCAAGCCGGTTTACAAAGTGCATTAAGCCTGAAAGCCGAGCGCGAGAAGGCCCTGGGCGCCAAGCGGAGCACCTACGAGGATTTGACAGCCACCTTGCGCAGCCACGAGGAGCGCCGTCTGCAACTAGAGCGCGAGCTGGACCCTATGCGCCAGCGCATCACCGAATTGCAGCTCAAAGAGCAGGCCGCACGTTTGGGCTTCGAGCAATACGAAAACCAGTTGTTTGAAGCGCAGGCTGATCTGGACGCCCTGGCCCAAAGCCTTGAAGGTCATAGCATCCGAATGTCGGCACTGCAAGCAGAAATCGATCGCCTGCACCGCGAGATTGCCGCCCTGGGCGCGGTCAACCTGGCAGCTTTGGATGAACTGACGAGCAGTCGTGAGCGCAAAGAATTTTTAGATGTGCAAAGCCTGGATTTGAACGAGGCCATGCGTACGCTGGAAGACGCGATTCGCAAGATTGACGCGGAAACGCGCGAACTGTTGGCCGAGACTTTCAACGAAGTCAATCGCCACTTCGGCGAGATGTTCCCGGTGCTGTTTGGCGGCGGCAATGCGCGCCTGGTCATTACTGGCGATGAGATTTTGGACTCCGGCGTGCAGGTGGTTGCCCAACCGCCGGGTAAGAAAAACCAGACCATTCATTTGCTTTCGGGTGGCGAAAAAGCGCTTACCGCCATCGCGCTAGTGTTTGCCATTTTCCAGCTCAACCCGGCTCCGTTTTGTTTGCTCGATGAGGTGGACGCACCCCTGGATGACGCCAATACCGAGCGCTACACGAAGCTGGTGCAGCGCATGAGCGCAGGCACCCAGTTTTTGTTTATCAGCCATAACAAAATTGCCATGGAAATGGCCGAGCAGTTGATTGGCGTCACCATGCAGGAGCAGGGCGTGTCGCGCATCGTGGCGGTCGAAATGGATGTGGCCATGGGGCTGGTGGAGGCGGTATGAGCGAGTTTCAAATCGGCCTCGTGGTGCTGGGTGCTTTGGTCTTGCTCGGTGTGCTGGTGCAAAGCCTGTGGTCTGCCCGGGCCAATGCGCCGCGCCAGGCCGATGCGCAGGCCGATGCGGCCGAGCACGATGGAAAACCCAGCTTTACCGAGCCGGTATTTGACGACGCGGGATTTGGCAATTTGAATTTCGCAGTGGCCGCACCACGCCGCCCGGCCATCGACAGCCTGATTGACGCACTCGCAGCGGTTAATTTGGACCCCATGGTGCCTGCCGTTTCCGGCGACGCGGCGGTGGCGGCATTTCCCGGTAGCTGGCGGGTGGGCAGTAAACCGTTTTTGATCGAAGGCTTTAACGCGGACGCGCAGGAGTGGGAAACCCCGGTACCCGGTGCGCGCTATATGGCGTTTCAGACCGCGGTGCAATTGGCCAATCGCGCAGGCGCCCTCAACGATATCGAGTATTCCGAGTTCGTGGTCAAAACCCAGGCGTTTGCCGATGCCATGAATGCGACGCCCGAGTTTCGCGAAATGCGCGATGAGGTGGCGCGGGCCAAGGAACTAGACAATTTTGCCAGCCAGCACGATGCGCAACTCGGCCTGAACCTACGGGCCCGCCATGCCGCATGGAGCCCGGGCTACATCACCCAGGTGGCGGCGCAGCACGGTTTTGTTCCCGGTCAACTCCCTGGACGCATGGTGCTGCCTGCCCCGGTCGTTGGGCTGCCGCCTTTGTTGGCGCTCACTTTTGATAGCCAGGCCGCACTGGCCGAGGACCCGGCCCAATCGGCTATTTTTGATATCGTCTTTCATTTGGACGCGCCACAAGTGGACCGAGCTGAACAAGCCTTTGACCGCATGTGCCAGGCAGCGCAAGCGATGGCGCACAGCATGGACGGCATCGTCACCGACGACAATGGGCAGGCCTTGCCGGTGCAAGCGCTGCAGTCCATAAGCCACGAGTTGCAGCAGTTGCATGACCGGCTGGAGCAGCGTGACTTTCCCGCCGGGTCTGCGTTGGCGCGGCGCTTGTTTTCCTGAGTGCGCTTTGCATGCCGGCCACCGTACGGACGTTTCAAGCGAAAACCGTAAGTTTAAAAAGTAGGGCCGCAGGTGAGTACCCCCGAGTTACCGGATAGCCCAGAGCCTCCAGGAGATGTATCGCTGCGCATGGCGCAATTGCGAGCGCAACTGCAGCACCACGGACATTTGTACTACGTACTGGATGCAGCTGAGTTGCCAGATGCTGAATACGACCGCATGTTCCGCGCCTTGCAGGCCCTTGAGGAGCTCCACCCACAATGGCGTACCGAGGACTCGCCCACGCAAAGGGTGGGCGGCAAGCCGCTGGCACAATTTGCCAGCGTGCCCCATGTAGTGCCCATGCTGAGCATCCGCACCGAGACCGACACCGAGTCGTCCGGCGCGCTGGCCTTTGACACCCGCATCCGCAAAGAGTTGGAGTTGACCGACGACGCGCCAGCAGTGCACTACGTAACCGAGCTGAAGTTTGACGGCCTGGCCATGAGTTTGCGCTATGAAAATGGCGTGTTGGTGCAGGCCGCGACCCGTGGTGATGGCGAGTACGGCGAGGATGTGACGCATAACGCGCGCACGATTGGCCAAATACCGCTGCGCTTGCAGGGCGCACCCTTGGTGCTGGAAGTGCGTGGCGAGGTGTATATGCGCCGCGATGATTTTGAGACCCTGAACACGCGCCAGCGCGCGCGGATTGCCCAAGGCGAAAAAGGCGAAAAAACCTTTGTCAATCCGCGCAATGCCGCCGCCGGTGCGGTGCGCCAGCTCGACCCCCGTATTGCGGCGCAGCGGCCTTTGAGTTTTTTTGCCTATGGTGTGGGCGAGCTGCAAGGCGGGCCGGCCTGGGCTACGCATATGGATTTGCTGATGGCACTCAAGGCCTGGGGTTTCCCGGTGGCGGCCCAGACCGCGACGGCGCTGGGGTCGCAGGGCTTGTTGGACTTTCACCAGCGCATCGGTGCGCTGCGCGACCAACTACAGTTTGATATTGATGGTGTGGTCTACAAAGTCAACAACCTGGCTTTGCAACAGCGCCTGGGCTTTGTCAGCCGCGAGCCGCGTTGGGCCGTCGCGCACAAATACCCGGCGCAAGAGCAAGTGACCACGGTGCTGGCCATTGATGTGCAAGTAGGGCGCACCGGCAAGTTCACCCCGGTGGCCAAACTGGTGCCGGTGTTTGTGGGCGGCGTCACCGTCACCAATGCCACGCTGCATAACGAAGACGAGGCCAGGCGCAAAGATGTGCGCGTGGGCGATAGCGTTATCGTGCGCCGTGCGGGGGATGTGATTCCCGAGGTGGTCAGCGTGTTGCCGTCCAGCTTGGAGTCGCCTGGGCGTGGTGAGGTGTTTACCATGCCGCGCCAATGTCCTGTGTGCGGCTCTGCCGCTTTGCGTGAGGAAGATGAGGCGGACTACCGTTGTACCGGCGGCTTGTTTTGCAGCGCGCAGCGCAAGCAGGCGATTTCACATTTTGTGCAGCGCCGCGCAGTCGAGGTCGAAGGCCTGGGTGAAAAACTGGTGGACCAATTGGTAGAAGCGGGTCTGGTGCGCACGCTGCCGGATATTTACCGGCTGGGCTTCACGGCCTTGGCTGCTTTGGACCGTATGGCCGATAAATCTGCCAGCAATGTGCTGGAGGCTTTGGAAAAGTCAAAATCCACCACCTTGCCTCGCTTTCTCTATGGCTTAGGCATACGGCATGTGGGGGAGGCCACTGCCAAAGAATTGGCTCGGCATTTTGGTGATGTGCAAGCCCTTATGGATGCGCCGCTGGAGCAACTGCTGGAAGTCAAGGATGTCGGGC
>CAMCJY010000061.1 GCA_945875225.1 Comamonas sp. lk
GCGGCGCGCTGCCTCATCACCCCGGCGCTGGTGGACAGCCTTATTGACGCCTGCCTGCCCGACGCTTGCGGCGGCCTGCTGGCTTTGCCGCTGCCCGATACCCTGAAAAGCGAAAGCGGTCGGCGCGTGCAGGCCACCGTGCCGCGCGAAGACAAGTGGCTGGCCCAAACGCCCCAAATGTTCCGCTTAGGCGATTTGCATGCCGCCTTGGCCGCCACCGCCGCCAGCGGCTTTGCCGGTGTCACCGACGAAGCTAGCGCCATGGAAATGGCCGGTCACCACCCCCTGCTGGTAGCGGGCAGTGCGCACAATTTCAAAGTGACCTATTCGCAAGACTTTGCGCTGGCGCAGGCGGTGTTGGCGATACGGGCGCAGGCCCAGGGGTGAAACCAATCATGCTGTGGTACTTGATGGTTCGTATTTAATAAAGCATACTCAACAAGTATGTTTAGGAGTTATGCCATGATAAGTATGGATGTGACGGTTGCCGAACGCGGGCAAATTGTGATTCCCAAAGAGGCGCGCGATGCCATGGGCCTCAAGCCTGGCGCCAAGCTTCAATTGCGCATGGAGGGCGGGCGCCTGTGGATAGAGAAAAAAGTGGCTTTAGACCTCAGTCGCTGGATTGGCGCGGCACAGGACGACGGATTGACCAGCGAGCAGGCTTTGTCCGAACTGCGTGGCCGTCCGGTGCCCTGGACCGATAAGGACGCTAAAGCGTGAAAACCGCTGTGGATTCCAGTGTCTTGTTTGACATTGTGAAAGCTGCGCCAGGTGCAGCCAAGGCGCAGGCGGCCCTGGAGACGGCCTTGATGCGGGGCAGTTTATGTGTCTGCGCGGTCGTGGTGGCCGAACTCGGGCGCTATTTCAGCCAGGCGCAGGATTTGCAAGACTTCCTGGCCGATTGCCAGATCGACTATGACCCTATCGGCGTGCAAGCGGCCATGGAAGCGGCCCGCATCATGCGCGAATACGCCAAAAACAAAGGCCCGCGCGACAGGGTTGCGCCGGATTTTTTAATCGGTGCCCATGCGCTGGTGCAGACCGATGCCTTGCTCAGCAATGACAGCGGTTTTTTCCGGCATTACTTTGCCAAGCTGGAGGTCATCACGCCCGAGGGCCTTGCCTAAATGCGCTCCATAGCCGCCGCATACAACCTCAACCCAAGCAGCAAGGAAGGCTTATGACTATTCGAATCGGCGAAGGCTGGGACATCCATGCTTTGGTTGAGGGCCGCGCGCTCATGCTCGGTGGGGTGCAGGTACCGTACAGCAAAGGCCTACTCGGCCATTCGGATGCAGATGCTTTGCTGCATGCGATCACCGACGCGCTGTTTGGCGCTGCGGGCATGGGCGACATCGGCACGCATTTTCCGGATACCGATGCCGCATTTAAAGGCGCGGACTCTTCGGTCTTGCTGGCAGAGGCGGCGCGCTGCATTCGCGAAAAAGGCTATTTGATTGGCAATGTGGACAGCACCATCATCGCCCAAGCGCCCAAACTCTCGCCGCATATTGGCGCGATGCGCGCACGGATTGCAGACATTTTGGGCATAGCGCCGGACTGTGTGAACGTCAAAGCCAAGACCGCCGAAAAAATGGGCCCGGTGGGCGAGGGCTTGGCGATAGAGGCGCGGGCTGTGGTGTTGTTGCAGGGGGCGTAAGCGCTGTGTCTTACTGCGGCAATGCGTACCACCTAAAGTATAAAAATGGCAATTGAAGTCACCATCCAAAACGACAAGTTTTGGCTGACCACGCAGATTCCCTTGGCCAGGGTGAATCTCGAATAGGCCGGGCTGGGGTTCAGCTTATTGCGCCGCCCAGCCGCCATCCATATTCCAGGCCACGCCGCGGACATTGTCAGCCGCGGCCGAGCATAAAAACACCGCCAGTGCGCCCAGTTCTTCGGGGGTGGTGAATTGCAGCGAAGGCTCTTTTTCGGCTAGTAACTGGCGCTTGGCGTCTTCATTGCTGATGCCCAGCGAAGCCGCCTTGGCATCGACTTGTTTTTGAACCAGGGGCGTTAGCACCCAGCCGGGGCAAATCGCGTTGCAGGTCACACCGCTAGTAGCATTCTCCAGCGCGGCCACCTTGGTTAAGCCCACCAGGCCGTGTTTGGCAGCGACATAGGCAGACTTTTCGGCCGAGGCCACCAGTCCGTGTACCGAGGCGATATTCAGGATGCGGCCCCAGTTGCGCACCTGCATGCCGGGCAGGGCAAAGCGGCTGGCGTGAAAAGCACTACTCAGATTGATGGCGATCACGGCGTCCCAACGCTCAGGCGGAAAATTTTCGACGCGGGCCACATGCTGAATGCCCGCGTTGTTCACCAAAATGTCCACGCCGCCAAAAGTGGCCTCTGCGTGGCGCACCATGGCCTCGATCTCAGCAGGCTTGGACATGTCCGCCCCGTGGTAGCTCACCTGCACCCCCAGCGCTTTGACCTGGGCCACAGCGGCGTCCACTTCGCCAAAGCCGTTCATCACGATGTTGGCGCCCTCGGCGGCCAGGGCCTTGGCCAAGCCCAAGCCGATGCCGCTGGTGGATCCGGTAACCAGGGCGGTTTTGCCTTTAAGCATAGGTATTTCTCCAATTCAATCGATGGGTTCCATTAGGATGTGCGCATTATCGAAGGCCGACGCTACGCTCCCCTTACGGCCACAGACAAACTTTGCGCTATTTGACTTATGCAACCCGAACTTCGCTACCTTGACTGCACCGCCCCGGCGCCCCACCGCATGGCCTATTGGCAATGGGGCGACCCGCAGGCCAGCCATACCGTGGTGTGCGTGCACGGCCTCTCGCGCCAGGGGCGGGACTTTGACGTACTGGCCCAGGCCTTGGTCGAGCGCTCCAAAACGCCGCTGCGCGTGGTTTGCCCCGACGTGGTGGGCCGTGGCAAAAGCGATTTTCTGACCGATCCGCAGGGCTACCAACTGCCTACCTATGTGGCCGACATGTTGCAACTTGTGGCCCAGCTCAAGCCCACCACGCTGGACTGGGTCGGCACCAGTATGGGCGGCTTAATCGGCATGTTGCTCTGCGCTTATGCGCCTTCGGTAGGCGCGTCGGTGCGCCGTTTGGTGCTTAACGACGTGGGCCCGGTGATTCAATGGCAAGCCTTGCAACGCATTGGCCAATACCTGGGCAAAAGCGGGCAGTTCGCCACGGTGCAAGAAGCGGCCGATGCGATGTGGACGATCAGCAGCAGCTTTGGCCCGCACACGCCCGCGCAATGGTTGGCGCTGTCGCAGCCCATGCTCAAGCCCCTCGCCGGGGCGCAGGGCCCAGGCGAATGGACTTTGCACTACGACCCGGCCATTGCACTGCCCTTTGGCGCAATGACAGCGCAACAGGCCCAAGAAGGCGAAGCGCTCTTGTGGCAGGCCTACGATGCCATCAGCGCCCAGACCTTGCTGCTGCGCGGCGCGCAGTCCGACTTGCTGTCGGTGGCTACCGCGCAGCAAATGACACAACGCGGCCCCAAGGCTCAGCTGGTGGAGTTTGCAGGCGTGGGCCATGCGCCTACTTTGATTGCGCCGGACCAGGTGGATGCCGTCGCCGACTTTGTTTTGACCGCTTGAGGGGACGCGTTCACGCTTTGCCATGAACGCCGCGATCGACTCCATGACGGTGCAGGTAGATGCGCTGGCACGGGCCCGCGCATTTGCCGAGCCACTGCTTGCCAGCGCGCACCTGGACACTGCGGAGAACATGCTCGACCATGCGGACGCGGTGGCGGCCATACTGCGCGGCATCGGCGGGTCTGAGGCCATGCAAGCGGCCAGCTACTTGGTCTATGCCAGCGAACACCTGAATAAACCGCACGAAGTTATTAGCAAAGCCTTTGGCGAAAACTTCGCCGACCTGGCGCAAGAGACCACCAAGCTAGTGCGTTTGCAGCGTATGGCGCGCATCGCGCAAAACGCTGCGAGCCGCGCCGGCCAGGTCGCGCCCATGGCGCAAACCGCAGCCGCGCAAACCGAAAGCGTACGCAAAATGTTGCTGGCTTTCTCGCGCGATTTGCGCGTCGTCATGCTGCGCCTGGCTTCGCGCTTACAAACCCTGCGCCATTTCGCGGCTAGCAAATTGCCGGTGCCGCCGGGCCTGGCTGCCGAGTCCTTGCAGGTGTTTGCGCCGCTGGCCAACCGCCTGGGCATTGGGGATATCAAATGGGAGATCGAGGACTTAGCCTTTCGCTTTCTAGAGCCCGAAACCTACCGCGAAGTGGCCGGCTGGCTGGACCAAAAACGCAGCGCGCGCGAAGCGGCGGTAGAGCATGTGCGCCACACATTGAGCGATGAGTTGCAAGCCCAAGGGCTGCAAGCGCAAGTGCAGGGCAGGCCTAAACACATCTATAGCATTGTCAAAAAAATGCGCGGCAAGTCTTTGGGCTTTGCGCAGGTGTACGACATTCGCGCGCTGCGGGTGATCGTGCCCTCGGTGCCGGATTGCTACGCAGCACTTAGCTGGGTGCATAGCCGCTTCACCCCCGTCACCGACGCGTTTGATGACTACATCGCGCGCCCCAAAGCCAATGGCTACCAGTCGCTGCACACCGTGGTGCGCGATGAAGAGGGCCAGGCCATCGAGGTGCAAATCCGCACCACCGCCATGCACCAGCATTCCGAGCACGGCGTGGCTGCGCACTGGGTTTACAAAGAAGCGGGCGCCAAGGGCTATGGCGGCGTATCGGCCACCGGTTCTTACGAAACCAAGATCGCGGTGCTGCGCCAGCTGCTGGCCTGGGAGCGCGAGCTGTCGGGCGCTGCGGCCAAGCCTGGCGACGAGCGTGGCGCAAGCGATGCGGCCTTGTTGGATGACCGCATTTATGTCTTGACGCCCGACGCGGCGATTGTGGAATTGGCCCAAGGCGCCACACCGGTGGACTTTGCCTACAGCGTGCACACCAACCTGGGCCACCGCTGCCGGGGCGCGCGGGTGGACGGCGTGCTGGTCCCGCTGAATACGCCGCTCAAAAACGGCCAGACCGTGGAGGTGACGACGGTCAAAGAAGGCGGCCCCTCGCGCGACTGGCTCAACCTGGAACTGGGCTTTCTGGTCAGCCACCGGGCACGCGCCAAAGTGCGGGCTCATTTCAACGCTTTGGCTTTAGACCAGACGGTGGCCAAGGGCCGCGAGGCGGTGGGAAAACTCTTGCAACGCGAAGGCAAAACCGTGCTGAAGCTGGACGACTTGGCCAGCCAATTGGGCTTTCAGAGCGCCGACGATTTGTTTGAAGTGGTGGGCAAAGACGAGTTCTCGCTGCGCAATATTGAAATCCTGCTGCGCCCGCCCGAGCCCGCGCCGGATGCGGACGATGTAGTTCATTTGAAAAAACCGCGCGCCGCGCCCACGGGCAAAGGCGGCGTGCTGGTGGTGGGTGTGGACTCGCTGATGACGCAACTGGCCAAATGCTGCAAACCCGCGCCGCCCGATGTGATCAGTGGCTTTGTCACGCGCGGCAAAGGCGTCAGCGTGCACCGCGCCGATTGCTCCAATCTGCGCAATATGGTGCAGCGCAGCGGCGACCGCGTCATCGAAGTGCAATGGGGCCAGTCCCCCAGTGCCGCCACTGGGGGCAGCGTTTACCCGGTGGACGTAGCTGTGGAGGCGGTGGACCGCCAAGGCCTGTTGCGCGATATCTCCGAGGTCTTTGCCAAAGAAAAAATGAACGTGATTAGCGTGCAAACCCAGAGCGTCAAAGGTATCGCCTGGATGACCTTCACCATCGAAGTCGCTGACTCGGGGCGACTGGGCAAAGTGCTGGGAACTATTGGTGGGCTGGCGGGGGTAAGGGCGGCGCGCAGGCGTTAGTCGCTAGTCGGTTTCACTGCGTCCCAAAAATCCGATCTCCCGCATCGCCCAAGCCCGGCAGGATGTAGCCTTGTTCGTTAAGTTCGCGGTCGATGGCGGCGGTGTAGATTTCTACGTCGGGGTGGGCTTGGTGCAAGGTGTTGATGCCCACCGGGGCCGTGAGCAGGCACATGAATTTGATGGACTTGGGCTTGCATTGTTTGATGCGGGTAATCGCCGCCACTGCCGAGTTGCCGGTGGCCAGCATCGGATCTACCACCACCACATCGCGCGACTCCATGTCTTTGGGCATCTTGAAGTAGTACTCCACCGCTTGTAGGGTTTCGTGGTCGCGGTACAGGCCGATGTGGCCCACGCGCGCGCCGGGCACGACGCTCAGCATGCCGTCCAAAATGCCGTTGCCCGCGCGCAATATCGACACAAACACCAGCTTCTTGCCGTCGATCATCTTGGCTTGCATCACCTCCAGCGGCGTCTCGATCTGTACGTCCTGGGTCGCCATGTCGCGTGTCACTTCATAGGCCATCAGGCTGCTCAGTTCATTGAGCAGGCTGCGAAAGCTATTGGTGCTGGCCTCTTTTTTGCGCATCAGCGTGAGTTTGTGCTGCACCAGCGGGTGGTCGATCAGGTGCACATGGGAGCGGGCGGCGGGGGAGATGGCAACAACAGTCATGGCTTGGTGGTGGGTAAGAGTGAAGGGGCACGCCCCTGACGGATCAAACTCTAACCGATGCCCCGCAGCCACCCCCTTGGCTGGCCCGCACGGGCATGGCCAGCGCAATGGCAGACCAGCGCCCGGCTTGGCGCTGGCCCGATTTAGTCGGCCTGTAACTCGGCCCGGCTTTGGCGCAACTGCCACAGGATATGCCCGAGCAGTGCAAAAAACACCACCGCGCCGCCGATCAGCGTGCGCTGGCTGGGGATCTCGTTGTGGATGAGCCAAACCCATAGCGGGCCCAGCACCGGCTCGGCAATGCCGATGAGCGCCGCAATCGCCGAAGGCAGCAGCGGCGCACCGGTCACAAAAAACGCCATGCCCAGGCCCAGGTTGAATGCGCCGAACATAAACAACAGCCCCAGGTCTGCCGGGCTGACCGCAAAGGCCGGTGTCATCAGCGCTGCCACGCACGTCGCCATCAAAGTGCCGGTGCACACGGCGGGCATCATTTGGACTTCGGCATGACGGCGGGTGATCACGGTCGCAGCCGAAAACGCCAGCGCAATCAGCACCGCCAGACCATCTCCAATCGGCGAGACCGTGCCGCCCAGGGATTCGGAGACCATGATGCCCACGCCGGTAATCACCGCCGCAATCGCCACCCAGGTGTTCAAGGGCACGCGCTCACCGAAGAGCAAAAAAGCCATCAGCGCGGCAATCAGCGGCACGCCGGCCTGGATTAGCAAAATATTAGCCACGGTGGTGTGAGAAAGCGCCACCACAAAACACGTGGAGGCCAGCGCAAAACACGCCCCCACCGCCACACCGGCCCAGCCCATGGCGCGAAACAGTTGCAGCGTGCCGCGCAGGCCTTGGCGGTGCAACATGAACCACAACAAAAACACCGACGCAAAGAAAGCGCGCCAGAACACCACCGTCCAGCTTTCGCTCACGCTGAGGTAGCGTGCAATGGTGCCGCCAAAGCTCCACGCCGTAGCCGAGCCCAGTACCAGCAGCGCGCCGCGCCGGTCAAAGGCCGCTGCCTGCATGACTTAGGTGGCGCCCAGGCGTTGGATCAGCTCGACCTTGTAGCCGTCAGGGTCGGTTACAAAGGCGATTTGCGTGGTGCCGCCTTTAACCGGGCCGGGTGCGCGCGTCACGTTGCCGCCTGCTGTTTTGATCTGCTCGCAAGCGGCATAAATGTCGCTCATGCCCAGGGCCACATGCCCGTACGCGCTGCCCATGTCATAGGACTCTACGCCCCAGTTGTAGGTCAGCTCCAGCTCGGCATGGTCCGGGTTGCTGCCGTAGCCCAGAAAGGCCAGGGTGTATTTGTATTCTGGGTTTTCCGAAGTGCGCAAGAGCTTCATGCCCAGCACCTGGGTGTAAAAATCAATGGATCGCTGGAGATTGCCAACGCGCAACATCGTGTGGAGGATTCGCATAACGGCCATTGTGCCTCAGCGCTCGCCCATAATTGTTTGCCCCTGGCGACGCCCCCTGCTTTGTGCCGACACGGCCCCACCCGAACCTAGGACTATGAATGTCTGTTTTTACCCGTGTGGTTTTGTTTACCGATGGCGATGGCCGGGCGCGTTTTCGCGAAGAGCCCTTGCCCCTGGGGCAGGGCACGCCCCAATCCATGCTGTCCGAATTATTTGCCAGCGGTGGCTACCAGCTGCGCCACAGCCCGGTGGGCTTTCGCAGCAGTTTTCATTGCACTATGCACCCGCAATGGGTATTCATTCTGGGCGGGCAGATGGAGATCGGCCTGCAAGGCGGCGCCTCGCGGGTGTTTGGGCCGGGGGCGCATTTTTTCAGCGCCGACCTGCTACCCGAGGGCGCAATTTTTGACCCGCAGGTGCACGGCCACTGGAGCCGCCAGGTCGGAGAAGACCCGCTGGTGGCTTTGTTTGTTCGGGCGGCCTGAGATGATTACTTAGCGGGCTGGCCCGCGGTTGCCGCCGGGGCCGCCACGACCACGCTGGCCACTGCCAAAGCCACCACCGCCACCGCCGCCGCCGCCGCCCGCCGGGCGCTTGCCCTGGTAGCCGCCGCCACCGCCACCGCCACCGCCGCCACGTCGTGCGCCACGCTCGGCCATCATGTCCACACTGGTGCGCATCGGGTCGGGTTGGCCGCCGGGCGCGCGCGGCACACGCGGTTCGCTGGGGAAGTTTTTCATAGTCGGGTTGGCCAGCGGATTACGGCTCTGGTGCGCACGCGCATCATGGGAGCGGGGGGGCTGGTCTTCGTGGGCCATGGGCCCGTCGTCGTCCCGTGGGAATCCGGCATCGCGGGGGAAGCCAGGGTCACGCGGGTAGCCGGGGTCACGTGGCGGACGGTGCGGGCCGTTGCGGCCTGCACCTTGGCGCGGCGGGCCGTTGGGGCGTGCGCCATTACCTTGGCTATTGCCGGGGCCGTTACCCGGACCGTTACCCGGACCGTTACGCGGCCCCCGCGGACCTGCGCCTGGGCCACCGGTGCTTTTCTTTTCGCGCACGCGTTGCAGCATTTCGGTGCGGGCCGCTTTAGCTGCCGCTTGCATGACATCGCGGCTGGGCGGTTTACCCGCGCCGCCCCAAATGGTTTGGCGACCCATGGCAATGGGCTCGGCGCGCTCATCGGCCTCGGGCTCAAAGCCAGGAATGACTTGCACTTCCAAGTGTT
>CAMCJY010000062.1 GCA_945875225.1 Comamonas sp. lk
GGCAATGCCTTGGTCGATTCCGAGTACCAAGTCAGTGAAGCCTTGTTGAAACAGTCTGGCGTAGAAAAGCGCCATATGACGCTGATCGACGCGCCGCGCCGCGCCGAACTTTTACAGCACATGCATGGCGTGCCTTCGCACCGCACCGGTGGCGGCTCGGCGGGTAATACCATCGTGGCAGTGGCGCAATTTGGCGGCAAAGCCTTTTATTCTTGCCGTGTGGCCGAAGACGAATTGGGCGCGTTTTATACCCAAGACTTGGCGCACCACGGCGTGGCCACCAACCTCAGCCACACCCGCGCGCCGCATGGTCAAACCGGCATCTGCATGGTCATGGTCACACCCGATGCCGAGCGCAGCATGAGCACTTTCTTAGGCGCCACCGCAGACCTGGACCACACCGCGCTGCACCCCCAAGATATCGAACGCTCACGCGTGTACTACATGGAAGGCTATCTGGCCGCATCGCTCACCGGCGTGGATGCCGCCATGCAAGGCCGCGCTATCGCCCATCGCGCAGGTGTGGCGCTGGCGCTGACGCTCAGCGACATGAGCATGATCAACTTCTGCCGCCCCGGTTTGGAGGCCATGGTCGGCAACACCGATGAACAAGGGCGTTTGGAGTATTTGTTTTGCAATGAAGAAGAAGCCCAGGTCTGGTGCGGCTCGCAAGACCTGGAGGCCGTGTGCGCCCAAGTTAGCCAACTGGCCCGCGTGGTCTGCCTAACCCGCAGCGCCAAAGGCTGCATCGTGCTTGAAGCTGGGCAGCGCACCGAAGTACCTGCTGTAGCCGTGAAAGCTCTGGACAGTAATGGTGCGGGCGATATGTTTGCTGGCGCATTTCTCTACGCAGTCACGCAAGGCTACAGCCATGTGCAGGCCGCCGCCTTGGGTAACCGAGCCGCGGCCCGTGTGGTGGGCCAATATGGCAACCGCCTGAGTAGCGATGCCGTGGCGGAAGTGATGGCGGGGTTTAAGCAGGGCTTGGCAGCGTAAATCGTTGTTTTTGATAACGTTGTTCGGCAGGCACTTTTTTCTTGACTGCGTTTTATACGCAGCTTTTTTGTGTTTCAGGTTTGATTCAGGCAACAAGCGTCATTCCAGCATGTTTGGACGCATGGATATCAAAAGTCAAGACTTGGCTGCACCCGGCGCCAGAGGCGGCGCGCTCAATCAGGCAGTCTGCAAAGTCTGCTTTCCCGTCGCCAAATAGTCGCAAGGCGCGCATGACTTGGTCCGCCCGCTCTACCACCAATTGCTTGGTACGCAACACAGCCTCCAAGGCCTGTGCTGCCTGAGCGGCTGTCAATTCGTAGCTGGCAGTCAACACCCAATAAAGTTCCACAATCGACACCGTGGTGATGTAGCCAGGGTTCTCGGTGTCCAGGGATTCGATCAGCTGCGTGGCCTTGGACGACTGCTTGGCATCGTCCTGCATGATGTAGCGCACCAGGACATTGGTATCTAGGCCAATCATCGTGCCGCTGCCCCGCGTCCGGCAATGGCGGCATTCATTGCTTCAATGGAAATGGCCTTCTTTGCAGGCCCAAACATGCCTTTGAGTTCGGTCACCTCCTGCGTCGCGGCAACAAACTCATAGCGCCCCGGCGCGATCAAAACAAACTCCACCCTGTCTCCGGTATCGACATTCAGGTCCTTGCGAACCTCCGCCGGGATAGTGATCTGGCCTTTGGTCGTGAGTGTGGCTGTTGACATAAGGATCCCTTTGTTTTCATCTTCCTTACTTTAATGTAAGGAGGGTTCATCCGTCAAGGCCAAAGTGAACCAAATTCAACGCAAGCAAATCGGTTCCCCGGGTGTGCATCCCAGCGGGGCTGCGACAGCCATTGGATCACATAGCGGTGTTCTGTTAGTTGCATACTGCCAGCGAATTGGCAACCTTACGAATTACTCCGGGCAATCTACTGCCTATGACAAAATCGCCGCCCGCATCCGCGTTTTTCAGCAACCGGCGCAAGCCTGACGAAAAGCTTTTTAACTGCGGCGCTTGGCGGGCTTGAACAAAGTCGTCGCCGCTTCCCGCGCTACCGCTTTGTCTTCTGCGCCCGCAAATTTGCTGTATTTACCCAGAATGCTGACCAGTTGCCCGTAAATACGTGGCGCGCCGGCCAGGCATTCTTGGTGTTCCAGGAAGTCGGGTTCGCCTGTGAAGTTGCCCACCAAACCTCCTGCTTCGGTCACCAGCAGTGAGCCTGCAGCCATGTCCCAGGGCTGTAGGCCACGTTCAAAAAATCCATCGCAATAACCGGCGGCCACATAGGCCAGGTCCAGCGCTGCGGCGCCGGGGCGGCGTATGCCGGCGGTACGCTGCATTACTTCGCTGAGCATTGCCAGGTAGCCCTCAAAATCGTCGCCCTGGCGGAAGGGAAAGCCGGTCGAAATCAAGCAGCCAGTCAGCTCGGTGCGTTTGGAAACGCGCAGACGCCGGTCGTTAAGGAAAGCGCCGCGTCCTTTGGTTGCGGTAAACAAATCGTTACGTGTCGGGTCATAGACCACCGCTTGCTCTATTCTGCCGCGTACCGACAGCGCAATGCTGACGCAGTAAATCGGCAGGCCGTGGATGAAATTGGTGGTGCCGTCGAGCGGGTCGATGATCCAGATGAACTCCGAGTCTTTGGCGCCGTGGGTGGAGCCCGATTCTTCCGCGCGTATGCCGTGGCCGGGGTAGGCGCCGAGCAGGGTTTCGATGATCGCCTCTTCGGAGGCATGGTCCACTTCGGTGACGAAGTCATTGGCCAATTTTTGCGACACCCGCACAGACTCAATATCGAGGGCGGCGCGGTTGATGATGGACCCGGCAGCGCGGGCGGCCTTGACGGCCACATTCATCATGGGGTGCAGATTAAGTGACATCGGTTGGTGGGGGGAAGAACGGGGATGGCCCGCCCGGACAATGCGGACGGCAGCTGGCGCCGGGGCGGCGACAATAGGGCGATTTTACCGTTGGCGCTTTCTTGTGACCGTTCGCACCCGTTTTGTACTGATCCAGACTAGCCACGCCGGCAATGTGGGCGCCGCCGCGCGGGCTATGAAAACTATGGGTTTTGACGATTTGGTGCTAGTGGCGCCGCGTTGGCCCAACGTGCTGCGGCGCGAGGAAACCATCCAAAGGGCCAGCGGCGCCCTCGATGTGTTGGCCAATGCGCGCATCGTTGATACGCTGGATGAAGCGCTCGATGGCATGGACCACCTCTGCGCCACGGCTATGACGCCCCGAGATTTCGGGCCGCCCACGCGCACCCCGCGCGAGCACTTCAGCCGCTTTATGGGCCCAGCGCAGCCCGTACTCGCGCCGAGCGCCGCACAAAACCTACCCCAAGGCATGGCGTTTTTGTTCGGCTCGGAGCGATTTGGCATGCGCAATGAAGACGTGTACCGCTGCCATGTGTGCCTCAGCATTCCTACCAATCCTCAATTTGGCTCGCTCAATATCGGCGCGGCTTTGCAGGTCATTGCCTATGAGTGGCGTCTGACCTTGGGTAGTTTTCCTTTGCCTGGGGCCACGCCGCACAGCGCGCCAGCCGATGCGGCCCAGGTGGCGGGCATGCTGGCGCATGTACAGGAGTCTTTGGAGGCGCTGGGTTTTCTGGACCCTATGGCGCCAAAAAAGTTGATGCCGCGCCTGAACCAGTTGTTCAACCGCGCCAGCGTCACGCAAGAAGAGATTCACATCCTGCGCGGCATTGCTAAAGCGGTGCTGCAGCAATCAGCGCGTGTGCAGGCCATTGAAGGCCCTGCCAGCGCGTTAGCAGCTCAGAGGCTAGACTAGTCGCCATGTTTTCCAGAATCCGCTCTGATATCCAATGCATTTTGGACCGCGACCCGGCTGCCCGCAGCACCTGGGAGGTCATCACTTGCTACCCTGGCTTACACGCCGTCATCTTGCACCGTCCGGCGCACTGGTTCTGGACACACGGCTTCAAATGGCTGGGGCGATTTACTTCGCACATCGCGCGCTTTCTCACCGGCATTGAAATCCATCCCGGCGCCATCATCGGTGAGCGCGTATTTTTTGACCACGCTATGGGCACGGTGGTGGGCGAGACCGCCGAAATTGGCGACGGTTGCACGATTTACCAGGGCGTCACATTGGGTGGCACTTCGCTCTACAAAGGCGCCAAGCGCCATCCCACTTTAGGCAAAGACGTGGTCGTCAGCGCCGGGGCCAAAGTGCTGGGCGGGTTTGAAGTGGGCGATGGCGCCAAGATCGGCAGCAACGCGGTCGTCATCAAGCCCGTGCCCGCCGGGGCCACAGCCGTGGGTATTCCTGCGCGCATTCTGCAAAGCAAGGTCGGCGAAAGCGCCGATGTGGCGGGCGCGCAGCCCAAGTTCAGCGCCTACGGAATAACCAATGATGACGACCCGGTCAGCCAGGCCTTGAGCGGGTTGATAGATAGCGCCTCCACCCAAGACCAGCAAATTGCCCGCCTGTGGTTGGCACTGGAAAAAATCTGTCAGCAGCAGCAAATGCAAATGCCCGAAGGCGAGCGCGGCGAATGCTTCGAGGCCGAGCGCCTCAACCAACTGGTCGGTAAATAAACCGGGCTTAGGCAGGTGCTTAAGCGCCTGCGCGCGGCGGGCGTTGCGCATTTTTTGGACGAAATGCCTTGCACACGCTGTCCACAGTTTCCAGATAGGGGCCACCAATCAGGTCCACGCAATAAGGCACTGCCGCAAAAATGCCCGGTACCTTTACCGCGCCGCTGTCGTCCTTCAGGCCTTCCAAGGTCTGCGCAATCGACTTGGGCTGGCCTGGCAGGTTAATGATCAGGCATTTGCCCCGTATCACCGCCACCTGGCGCGACAGCATCGCGGTGGGTACAAAGTGCAAGCTGATCTGGCGCATTTGCTCGCCAAAGCCGGGCATCACTTTGTGCGCTATGGCTAGTGTGGCCTCGGGCGTCACATCACGCAGCGCCGGGCCGGTGCCGCCGGTGGTCAGCACCAGGCTGCAATCGGCATCCACCAACTCAATTAGCGCGGCGCTGATAAGGGCTTCTTCATCCGGTATCAGGCGCTCTACAAAAGTAATCGGGTTGTGCAGTGCGCTTTGCAACCATTCTTTGAGTGCGGGCAAGCCCAAGTCCGGGTACACACCGGCACTGGCGCGGTCGCTAACGGACACCAATCCAATACGCACGGTCTCGGGGCCACTATCCCTATCGCTCATACATCTGTTCCGGGGTTGGTAGGTGACAGCGTGGCATCATCGCTTGCGTTTTCGCCCGCAAGTTGCGCGCGCACCAGTTGAAAAATTTCGCGATAAGGGCGGCCATGGCGCGGTGCCAAGCCGGGCTTTTCGGGCAGGGCGTCTTTGCGCGCTTGGCGGATCAGGGCGCGCAATTGCTGGCTGTCCGTCTGCGGGCTCAAGTTAATCCACTGGCCCAGTGCATCGTCATCGGCCAGCAGGCGGTCGCGCCACATTTCAGTCTGGTGCAGGGTCTGGGTTTCCAGGGCCGAGGGCGTGTGCTGCGCTACCAATGCAGCGCGTATCGCGTCCAGCATGGGCGCTTCCAACTTGCGCATCAATTTGCCGATAAATTGCATCTGGCGCCGCTTGCCTTCGAAATTACTGATCCGCTTGGCCTCGGCCACCGCTTCCACCAGTTTGTCGGGCAGTTGCAAACGGTTCATGAGCTCGGCGCGCAAGGTGAGCAAATCTTCACCGAGTTTTTGTAATTCGGTGCTTTCGCGCTTGAGGTCGGTACGGGTGGCGTCTTCGGTGCCTTTGAGCTCGCGCTTGTATTCCAGGTCCAGCGCGCTGCCCTCCGCAACAAACTGACCTTTAACGAAATAGCCTTTTTTTAGTTTTCGTGACATAGCCAAGTATCATAGCTTCCGCATGAAGAACCCCAAACACTCCCCCCGCCATCGCACTGACACACCGCTTGCCGGATTTGCCTACAGCCGCGATTTCTTTGAATCCCGCGTTGACCTCAGCCTCAAAACCGCCAAAAAACTGGGCGCTAGCGACTCCGCTGCCGAAGTCTCTGAGTCCTGCGGCCTGAGCGTGTCGGTGCGCAACGGCGAGCTAGAAAACGTAGAACGCAACCGCGACAAATCGCTGGGCGTTACCGTTTATCTAGGCCAGCGCAGGGGAAATGCCAGTACTTCGGATTTTTCCGATGCCGCCATCGCGCAAACCGTGCGCGCCGCTTACGACATAGCGCGTTTCACTGCTGAAGACGCTTTTGCGCGTTTGCCCGAATCCAAAGACGTTTGCCCGGAAAGTCAACGCGGCCGCAACCTGGATTTGTTTCACCCCTGGAGCGTGCAAAGCGACGAGGCAGCGCAAATCGCCCTGGCTTGCGAGGCCGCCGCCATGACGGTGGACAAGCGCATCAGCAATAGCGAAGGCGCTGCGGTGTCAGCGCAGCAATCCCATTTTTTCACCGCGCACACCAATGGCTTTCGCGGCGGCTACGCCAGCTCGCGCCATTCGCTATCGGTCTCGCCCATTGCCGGTAAAGGCAAAGATATGCAGCGCGACGGTTGGTACAGCTCGATGCGCAAAGCCTCCGAACTGGCCTCGCCCGAAGCGGTGGGCCGCTACGCTGCCGAGCGCGCTTTAAGCCGCCTCAAGGCCCGCAAAATCGCCACCACCGAATGCCCGGTCTTGTTCGAGTCGCCCATGGCTGCTGGCCTGCTGGGTACCTTTGTCCAAGCCGTCAGCGGCGGCGCGCTCTACCGCAAGAGCTCTTTCCTGCTCAACAGCCTGGGCAAGCGCGTGTTCCCCGCGCATCTAGATATTTTTGAAGACCCCTTTGTGCGCGGCGGCAAAGGCAGCTCCCCTTTTGATGACGAAGGTGTGCGCGTGCGTGCCCGCCAGGTGGTCGAGCGTGGCCGCGTGATGGGCTATTTTTTAAGCAGCTATACCGCACGCAAACTAGGCATGCGCACCACGGGCAATGCCGGTGGCTCGCACAACCTGGTGCTGAGCTCGCGCCACACCCGGCCCGGCGACGATTTGCCCGCGATGATCCGCAAATTAGGGCGTGGTCTCTTGGTGACTGAATTGATGGGGCAGGGCGTCAACTATGTGACCGGCGACTATTCGCGCGGCGCCAGCGGCTTTTGGGTAGAAAACGGCGAGATCGCCTACCCGGTGCATGAAATAACCATCGCCGGAAACATGAAAGACATTTTCAAAGGCATCGAAGCCATAGGCGCCGACACCTACAACTACGGCGCCAAAACTGTGGGCTCGATCCTGGTTAATCGAATGATGGTGGCTGGTTCGTAAGCAAGCACTGCTTGGGAGCGGCCGCGCAATGACGGGTTCGGGCTTGTGCAGCCCTCCTTAAGCGCTTAAGGCTGCTTTCACCGCCGCAGACACGGCAGACATTTCTGCTTTGCCTGCCAGTTGTGCCTTTGCCAGACCCATCACTTTGCCCATGTCACCAGGGCCGCTAGCGCCGGATTCGGCCACGATGGCGCGCACGGTGGCCAACACTTCGTCGGTGGACATGCGTTGCGGCAAATAGGCTTGCAGCACCACGATCTCCGAAGCTTCCTTGTCCGCCAAATCCTGGCGCTCGGCTTTTTCGTAAGCGGCGATCGAGTCTTTGCGCTGCTTGATTAGCTTGTCCACCAGCCCGATCACGGCGGCATCGTCCAGCACGACGCGCTCATCCACTTCTTTTTGCTTGCACGCGGCCAGCAGCAAGCGGATGGTGCCCAGGCGCTCGCTGTCTTTGGCGCGCATGGCGGTTTTCATGTCTTCGGTTATTTGGTCTTTCAGGGACATGGTGTTCTCCAAGAGGATGCGGGGCGCAATGAAAAAAAGCCCACCGAGGGTACTCGGGCGGGCTTCGGGGCGGGCGGGCGGTTGGTAGGCCGACACACCCGGCAACACGGTTTGTGGCGCATTGCATTCAGCGGCGAACCGCTGGAATCAGGTTTAAAACAGTTTCTTGGGCAACTGCATGCTGCGGATGCGCTTGTAGTTGCGCTTCACAGCCGCTGCTTTTTTGCGCTTACGAATCGCGGTGGGCTTTTCGTAGAACTCGCGAGCGCGCAAGTCGGTCAGCAGGCCCAGCTTTTCAATCGTGCGCTTAAAGCGGCGCAGGGCTACGTCAAAGGGTTCGTTTTCTTTTACACGGATCGTGGTCATTACGTAATGGTGTCCAAAAGGTGCCGACGATGCACTCGGGGGAAGATCGGGCCTCCCAAGTCATGTACAGCGAAATTCCCCGCAAAAATGGTGATCAGGCAGCGGGGGTTTGCCAGCAAAGCCTAGCATTATATCCTTGCCGCAGAGGCTTTTCGCCCAGACTATGGGGATTTAAGCAAGCGGCCCGCCGATCAGGCCGTGGCCGCTGGCAGGCTGGGCAGCGCGCGGGCACAGGCGAAGGCGCTGGCCCAGGCCCACTGAAAGTTGTAGCCGCCCAGCCAGCCGGTCACATCCACCACCTCGCCTATGAAATACAGGCCGGGCTGGTTCGATTCCATGCTTTGGCCCGACAAAGCCGTGGTCGCCACGCCCCCGGCGGTGACTTCGGCCTTGCGGTAGCCCTCGGTGCCGTCGGGCGCAATATCCCAGCGCGCCACGCGTTCGCCCAAGGCGCTCAGCACCTTGTCCGGCAAGTCATTGATGCCGCGCTCCAGGCTGGCAGGCGGCAGGCCGCTGCCCGCGACCCAGGTTTCAGCCAGGCGGCTGGGCAGCAAATCGGCCAACACGGTAGCCAGGCGCTTGCGCGAGGCGCTGGCTTTGGCATTCAGCAAATGGGCGGTGGGGTCGTGGTCGGGGCTCAGGTTCAGGCGGATGGGACTGTCTTCGCGCCAGTAGCTGGAAATTTGCAGCACGCCCGGCCCGCTCAGGCCCCGGTGGGTGAACAGCAGGTCTTCGGAAAACTGCATGCCGTTTTTCTTGTCGCCGGTGGCAATCTGCACCGGCAGCGACAGCCCAGCCAGGGCCGCAAACGGTGCCCACACCTCGGAGCTGAAGGTCAGCGGCACCAAGGCAGGGCGGGTGGGCACCAATGGCAGGCCAAACTGCT
>CAMCJY010000063.1 GCA_945875225.1 Comamonas sp. lk
GAAAAAGTCGATGCCCAGGTGACCGAGGCCGCAATCGACAAGACGATTGATATTCTGCGCAAACAGCGCCGCACCTTTGCCCAGCGCCCGCAGGACGCTGCAGCCCAGGACAGCGACCGTGCCACCGTGGACTTTGAAGGCAAGATCGATGGCGAGTTGTTTGATGGCGGCAAGGCAGAGGATTTCCAGTTCATTTTGGGCGATGGCCAAATGCTCAAAGAATTTGAAGAAGCCACCCGTGGCATGAAGCTGGGCGAGAGCAAGACTTTCCCCTTGGTCTTCCCCGAGGACTACCAAGGCAAAGACGTTGCGGGCAAAACTGCGGATTTCATGGTTACGGTCAAGAAGCTGGAGGCGGCACATTTGCCCGAGGTGGACGACGCGCTGGCCCGCAGCCTGGGTATTGCCGACGCGACCGTGGCGGCACTGCGCGAAGACATCAGCAAAAACCTGCAACGTGAAGTTAAGGCACGCCTGCTGTCACGCAATAAGCAAGGCGTCATGGAAGCGCTGATTTCCAAATCCGAGTTGGACCTGCCCAAGGCGAGCGTCCAGGCCGAGGTAGAGCGACTGGTCGCTGACGCCCGCGCGAATCTGAAGCAGCGTGGCATCAAGGATGCGGACAACGCTCCGATCCCCGAGGAACTGTTTACCGCGCAGGCCGAGCGCCGTGTGCGCCTGGGCCTGGTGGTGGGCGAACTGGTGCGCGCGAAGCAATTGCAGGCAACGCCAGCCCAGATCAAGCAGCACGTAGAAGAACTGGCCTCCAGCTATGAGAACCCAGCGGAAGTGGTCCGCTGGTACTACGGCGACCAGAACCGTATGAGCGAGGTCGAGTCCGTGGTGATCGAGAACAATGTGACCGAGTTTGTCCTGTCCCAGGTCAAGGTTACCGAGAAGGCTATCTCCTTTGACGAGTTAATGGGGCAGAATTGAGTTGCAGCTTGGTGCCGCGCTCTGGCGGCTCGAACTGAACCTAACTAGGGAAAAACTATGAATTTCGAAATGCCGGGAAGCAACCCCACCCGCGCCCTGGGCATGGTGCCCATGGTTATTGAGCAGTCGGGGCGCGGCGAGCGCTCGTACGACATTTATTCCCGTTTACTTAAGGAACGGGTCATTTTTTTGGTCGGCCCGGTCAATGACCAGACGGCCAATTTGGTGGTGGCGCAGTTGTTATTCCTGGAAAGTGAAAACCCGGACAAAGATATTTCCTTTTATATCAACTCGCCCGGCGGTTCGGTAAGTTCGGGCATGGCGATTTTTGACACCATGAATTTCATCAAGCCTGACGTGTCCACCCTGTGCATCGGCATGGCGGCCAGCATGGGCGCGTTTTTGCTGGCGGCCGGCGCCAAGGACAAGCGCTTTTCGCTGCCCAATTCCAAAGTCATGATCCACCAGCCTCTGGGCGGTACCCAGGGCCAGGCCACGGAAATCGAAATCCATGCGCGTGAGATTCTCAAAACGCGCGAACAGCTCAACAAAATCTTGGCAGAGCGCACCGGCCAGCCCTTGGAAAAAATCGCCCGCGACACCGAGCGCGATTACTACCTGTCTGCCGACGAGGCCAAAGACTACGGCCTGGTGGACCAGGTGATTGCCAAGCGGCCTTGAGGTTGCGCGCTCCCCGAGGGTAAAACGGCGTCTTTCTGCTCGAAAGACGCTTTTTTTATTTGGTTATCATAAAGACTCACCAGCTAAAGGTAGAAAATTTACATGGCCGAAAAAAAAGGCAACTCCAGCGAGAAGAATCTCTACTGCTCGTTTTGCGGCAAAAGTCAGCACGAGGTGAAAAAGCTGATCGCAGGCCCCTCGGTTTTTGTCTGTGACGAATGTATCGACCTGTGCAACGAGATCATCCGCGATGAATTGCCTGCGGTGTCCAGCGTGTCGAGCGGCCGCAGCGGCCTGCCCACACCCTCCGAAATAAAAGCCAATTTGGACAACTATGTGATCGGGCAAGAGCCTGCCAAGCGCACTTTGTCGGTGGCGGTGTACAACCATTACAAGCGCTTGCGCCATCAAGAGCAGTCTAAAAAAGACGAGGTAGAGCTGAGCAAGAGCAATATCTTGCTGATCGGGCCCACCGGTTCAGGCAAGACACTTTTGGCGCAGACCTTGGCGCGTATGCTGGATGTGCCCTTTGTGATGGCTGATGCCACGACGCTGACGGAAGCCGGTTATGTGGGCGAGGACGTGGAAAACATTGTGCTCAAGCTGCTGCAAAGCTGTAATTACGACGTCGAGCGTGCCCAGCGTGGCATTGTGTATATCGACGAAATCGACAAAATTTCCCGTAAGTCTGACAACCCCTCGATTACGCGCGACGTATCGGGCGAGGGCGTCCAGCAGGCTTTGCTCAAGCTAATCGAAGGCACGATGGCCAGCGTGCCACCCCAGGGCGGGCGTAAGCACCCCAACCAGGACTTTGTCCAGATCGACACCACCAACATTTTGTTTATTTGTGGCGGTGCTTTTGCCGGCTTGGAAAAAGTGATCGAAAACCGAACCCAGTCTTCGGGTATCGGGTTTAGCGCCACGGTGATGAGCAAAGCGCAGCGCAGCCTGACCGAGGTGTTTAAGGATGTGGAGCCGGAGGACTTGATCAAATTCGGCTTGATTCCCGAGCTGGTCGGTCGTATGCCCGTGGTAGCCACCCTGGCCGAGCTCACCGAAGACGCCATGGTGCAAATTTTGACCGAGCCCAAAAACGCTTTGGTCAAGCAATACGCCAAATTGATCGCTATGGAAGGCGCAGAGCTGGAGATCCGGCCCGAAGCGCTGCGCGCCATCGCCAAGCGTGCCCTGGCCCGCAAAACCGGTGCGCGTGGCTTGCGCTCCATTTTGGAGCAGTCGCTGATCAACACCATGTACGATCTGCCCGATTCCAATGAGGTAGAAAAAGTGGTGGTGGATGCCTCGACGATTGAGGAAAGCCACCCCCCCTTGCTGGTGTACCGCGAGGTCGCCAAAAAGGCGTGACCGTATTGCGCGCGGTCCCGGGCAGTCTTACTTTTTTGTCGGCCTAGTGCGGCTTTGGGACTTTTGACCGCCGCCATGCTTGAAATTTCAGAAAACCAGACCATATCGAGCAGATAGAAAAGGATTTTTATGTCCGGTTACACCCCCCTAGACGCGCTTCCTATTGACCTGCCCATGTTGCCCTTGCGCGATGTGGTGGTCTTTCCCCATATGGTCATCCCGCTTTTTGTCGGGCGGCCAAAAAGCATCAAGGCCCTGGAGGCGGCCATGGAAGCGGAGCGCCGCATCATGCTGGTAGCGCAAAAGACCGCTGCCAAAGACGAGCCCCTGGTCTCGGACATGTTTGACATGGGCTGCGTGTCCACTATTTTGCAGATGCTGAAACTGCCCGATGGCACGGTCAAGGTCTTGGTGGAGGGCCATCAGCGCGCCAAGGTGAACCGCATTGAGGACGGCGAAACCCATTTCATGGCCAATGTGCTGCCGCTGGATGCGCAGAGCACAGCGGCGGCTGAGGGTGAGACCCAGGCCAGCGAAATAGAGGCCTTGCGTCGCGCGGTCATGCAGCAATTTGATCTGTACGTCAAGCTGAACAAAAAAATCCCGCCGGAGATACTCACCTCCATCGCCAGTATTGACGACCCGGGCCGTTTGGCCGACACCATCGCTGCGCACATGCCCTTGAAGCTTGAAAACAAGCAAACGGTGTTGGCGCTGCCCTTGGTGAAGGCGCGACTAGAGAATTTGTTTGAGCAAATTGAACGCGAAGTGGACATCCTGAACGTGGATAAAAAAATCCGCGGCCGTGTCAAGCGGCAAATGGAAAAAAACCAACGTGATTTCTATTTGAATGAGCAGGTCAAGGCGATTCAAAAGGAATTGGGTGATGGCGAAGACGGCGCCGACATCGAGGAAATAGAGAAAAAAATCAAGGCCGCGCGTATGCCCAAAGAGGCCTTAAAGAAGGCCGAGGGCGAACTCAAAAAACTACGCCTCATGTCTCCCATGTCGGCCGAGGCCACGGTGGTGCGCAATTACATTGATGTGCTGGTGGGCTTGCCTTGGGCGACCAAGACCAAGATCAAACACGATTTGGGCAATGCCGAGAAAGTGCTCAATGAAGACCACTACGGCCTGGACAAAGTCAAAGACCGCATCCTCGAATACCTTGCAGTGCAGCAACGCGTGGACAAGGTCAAAGCCCCGATTCTGTGCCTGGTCGGGCCGCCTGGCGTGGGTAAGACTTCGCTGGGTCAATCCATTGCCAAAGCCACCGGACGCAAATACGTGCGCATGGCTCTGGGCGGGATGCGCGACGAGGCGGAAATCCGTGGCCACCGGCGCACCTACATCGGCGCCATGCCAGGCAAGGTATTGCAGAGCCTGGCCAAGGTCGGCACGCGCAATCCTTTGTTTCTTTTGGATGAAATAGACAAATTGGGTACGGATTTCCGGGGCGACCCTAGCAGCGCCTTGCTTGAAGTGCTGGACCCGGAACAAAACCACAAGTTTGGCGACCACTATGTGGAAGTGGACTATGACTTGAGCGATGTGATGTTTGTGGCGACCTCCAACTCCATGAAAATTCCGCCAGCCCTGCTGGACCGCATGGAAGTGATCCGTCTTTCGGGCTATACCGAAGACGAAAAGACCAGTATCGCCATGACGTATTTGCTGCCCAAGCAAATGAAAAACAACGGCCTCAAAGAAACCGAACTGGCGATTGCCGAAGACGCCGTTCGCGACATCGTGCGCTACTACACCCGCGAGGCTGGCGTGCGCTCCCTGGAGCGCGAGCTGTCCAAAATTTGCCGCAAGGTGGTCAAAGCCTTGTTGCTGAAAAAGCTCATCCCGCAGGTGCTGGTCAATTCGGACAACCTGAACGATTACCTGGGCGTGCGCAAGTACACCTATGGGCGCGCCGAAGACCAAAACCAGGTCGGGCAGGTGGCGGGCTTGGCTTATACCGAAGTGGGTGGCGATTTGCTCACCATTGAGGCGGCTTTGGTGCCGGGCAAAGGCTTGATCACCCGCACCGGTTCGCTGGGCGATGTGATGAAGGAATCGGTCGAGGCCGCCCGTACCGTGGTGCGCAGCCGGGCCATGCGCCTGGGCATCAAGGACGAGGCTTTTGAAAAGAAAGACCTGCATATCCATGTCCCCGACGGCGCCACGCCCAAGGACGGCCCCAGTGCCGGCGCGGCCATGGCCACAGCCTTTGTTTCGGCACTCACAGGAATTGCAGTGCGCGGCGATGTGGCGATGACGGGCGAAATCACCTTGCGTGGCGAGATCACCGAAATTGGCGGGCTCAAAGAGAAATTGCTAGCGGCTCTGCGCGGTGGAATCAAACTGGTTCTGATCCCCGAAGCCAATGCCAAAGACTTGCAGGAGATACCAGAAAACGTGAAAAGTGGTCTGGAAATTGTGCCGGTGCGCTGGATTGACCAAGTGCTTGAACTGGCGCTGGTTTCGCAGCCAATACCTTTGGCGGACGAGGAGCCTGCCGAGGCCGTTGTTGTGGTAGGCGCGGTGGTCGTGGAACCGGTGGCGCCAGAGACTTTGAAGCACTGAGCGAGCTAAATTCTCGAAAGCGTGTACAGCTGCCCAAAAAATGCAGAAATTGCACGCTATAATTGAAGACGTTTCGCGGGAATAGCTCAGTTGGTAGAGCGCAACCTTGCCAAGGTTGAGGTCGAGAGTTCGAGACTCTTTTCCCGCTCCACATTCCGAAAGGGAAGCCCAGCGCTTCCCTTTTTTCTTAGTCCGGAAATGCATGTCCGGGCAGGTAACGGTTAAGGCGCGGTAGCAAAGCGGTTATGCCCCGGATTGCAAATCCGGTTAGTCCGGTTCGACTCCGGACCGCGCCTCCATCTAAGCACCAATGTTGCGTTTTGCAATTTCGCAAAACGCACCTTCACACACCTCAGCACACTATGGCGTTACCTCTGAAAAGAGGTGTCGTTTTAAACGACATAACAGCGGTGATTACTAGATGGTGAAGTTCTAAATTACGGCAGTTTGCCGTATAATAATATCTAGACCCATTGAAAACCATGCCCACTGCCAACCCTACCGCCCGTCTTGAAGCCAGAATCAGCATCGAGCTGCATGCAATGCTCAAACGCGCCTCCCAAGCGCAAGGCCGGACGATGACCGATTTCGTCATCGGCGCCGTCCAGGACGCAGCGCAGCGCGCGATCGAACAGTCTGAAGTTGTTCGGCTCTCTATGGCAGACCAGGAGGTTTTTGCAAAGGCCCTTCTCTCTCCACCGCAGGCAAACGCAGCCCTGGAGCGCGCTTTTGCGCGGCGCAGCAAGCTTCTCCGTACGGAATGAGCTTTGGGCCGTTCCAGCTTGCGAGGCTCAGCGCTGCGCACGACCGGCTAGGGTTTCGCAGTGATTCCGAGCCGCTTAATCGCTACCTAAGAGAGCAAGCCACGCAGGACATTCGCCGTCGTTTGTCAGCCTGCTTCGTGGCCACAACCGACGGACGACGTATCGCTGGCTACTACACCTTGGCTTCGGCAAGCGTACTCCTGGCCGATCTCCCGGTCAGTACCAGCAAAAAATTGCCGCGCTACCCAACCGTGCCCACCGTTCGTATGGGCCGCTTGGCCGTGGATCAATCATTTAAGGGGCAAGGTCTTGGTGGGGCCTTGCTGGCCGACGCGCTCGATCGCGCCGCCCAATCGGAGATTGCCGCCTTCGCGCTGATGGTGGACGCCAAAGACGAGTCGGCCGTCGCGTTTTACTTGCATCACGGTTTTATTGCCTTGCCAGACTCCCCGCTTAAGCTGTTCTTACCGTTGGCATCCCTTCCGAGCACTTAAAGGGGATGGCTTCCGGGTCCGTCTTGATCGCCGACTGCGCTCCGTGTTTTAGCGGCTTTGCACCGGGCACCTAAAGTCGTCGTCCCAGGGTATCGGCGGCGCATCATCGGCTTTGCAGATGGCGTCGGTCGGCAGGCATTCTTTGCGCAACTCCTTGAATTCCAGACGCAAGGTGACGCGGCGGCTTTTTTCCGGCTGATTGAGAATGGCGGAATTAAAGGACGAGCCGCCCACCAAAAATTGTTGGCGTATGGTCTTGCGGTCCGACAGTCTAGGCGCGTCCGGTGCGCTAGCGTCGAGCAGCACGCAGAGCACGCGCTGCGAGCGCTCTAGGCTGAGGTTGAGGTTGTGCAGGTAGCTGCCTTCCGGACTGGCAAAGCCCTCCACCACGTAGCGGCGCAACCATTTGCTGCATTGGGGGGTACGCGCCACGTCCAGTACTTCGGGGATGAAGGCGCGCAAAAACTCCATGCGGTCTTCGGATAACTGGTTGCCATTTTTTTTGAATTCAGCCAGCGGCCCAAAGTCGATAGTTTGGCCGCTTATTTTTACGCCCCGAAATTCGGGTCGCCGCGCCACTTTATCCATATCAGCAATGCAGGCCATGATGGATTCTTCGCGGTCTTTGCGCTTGTCTTCGATCGAGCGCAGGCCTTGGGTTACCACCATCAAGGCCACCGCCATGGCGACCAAAAACAGCACCATCAAGGCCGTCATCAGGTCAGAAAACGAAATCCAAAAAGGTTTTTCCGCCTCTTCTTTGGCGCGCTTACGCCGTGGCGTTTGCAATATAAACATGGCGCGGCTATTTCATGGCCGCCAGATGACTCGAGGTCTTGCGCAATTCTTCCAGCACGTCCTGCATGAGCGCCACTTGGGCCTCGGTGGCGACCACCAGCCGCTCGAGGTTTTCCTGACCGGAACTGGTTTGGAACAGGCTGTCAATCAGGTGCTGCAGACTCTCCACCTGGCTGTAGCGCGCACTGAGCAGCGCTTTTTCCACCCAGGTAAACAACATGGCCAGCGCAATGGCCAGAGCAGACACAAAAAACGCCTGGCCCACGGTTTGCACCAGCAAGCTGAGCTGGGCTTGGGTAGTGGCCGGATCGGAAACGTCGAAATGGATCAGTCCATTAATCAGCCCTGAGAACGTACCAATAATCCCCAGGCCCGTCAGTATGCCGGGCACGTGCTTGTAAAAGTCAGAGCGCAGTGGGGAGTCCACCAGCGCGTAGTCCGAAAAAAAGGTTTCTGCCAAGGCCGATGCGCGCCAGCGCCGGGCCCTGCTGCTGGCCGGATCCGGCAGCTCGTTGCGCTTGTCCAGCGCTTCGGAGTACTCGTCCCACAGGCTGGAGAGCTGTGGGTCGCCCGCTACTTTGCTTTCGATGTCGGCCAAGTCCACTACCGCGCCGCCGGACTTGGCTTTCATCGCATTAAAAAACAGTTCGGAAAGTACACGTACGCGGTTTTGCGGCCCTGCCGCAGTTTGGCTCGCTTGGATGTCGTCCCAGGGCACATGCAGGCAATGGGCGTATTGGGCCCATAGGTGTGCCATGCGCGGCTCTGTCATGACTTCGCTTTCCAGCTCGTCCAGATCGACAGCGCCATGAATGGTCCCAGCTTTCAGGCCTTCCAATTTGGACAGCACCTGGGCCAGGCGGCCTTTTAATTGCAAGGCGGGTAGCACAAAGCTGGTCAGGAAATTGAGGGCAATGAGGGCTATGAGGCAGAGCACCAGCATCAAGTGCCATTGCTGCCAAAACCAGGTTTGAGTAAGGCTTGTCATGCTGGACGTTCCGTTGTTGTTTGGCGGCAGATTCAGTGTAGCGGACTTGTCTGGCGGCGCCTGCGGGGTGTCCAGCGGCACTGCGGGAGCGGGCAAGTTGCTGAACGCCGCTCCAAGCTTTCGGCTTATCTGAAACCCCCGTGCGCCATTGGCGCCAACCATAAGCCACGAAATTTCTCAATATGAAATACTTAATTTCATATTGCAGAAAATAAAATACAAGTTATTGATCTTTATGGATAAATATTTTGTCTTATATAAGACATAAGACGGGTTTTATGTCATGGCGGCACGTAAAATTTACCTCACAGACGAGGCAGCGTTTGCTGCGAGCATGGGCCTTGGGGCCACAGATTTTCAATTAGTAGGAGTTTTTTATGGCAAAGCAATTCAACATCCTCATTTTGGGCGCTTCC
>CAMCJY010000064.1 GCA_945875225.1 Comamonas sp. lk
GGTCGCCGATCATTTCATTGAGCTGGGCGATCCATCCAACGGTGCGAGCCAGCGCAAAGATTCCCGTAAACAGTTTGACGGGAATGCCGATGGCGCGCTGCACGATGCCTGAGTAGAAATCCACATTGGGATAGAGTTTGCGCGAGACAAAGTATTCGTCTTCCAAGGCGATTTTTTCCAGGGCCTTGGCCAGTTTGAACAAAGGGTCGTTTTCCAGACCCAAGGCAGCTAGGACTTCGTTACAGGTTTCTTGCATGAGCTTGGCGCGGGGGTCGTAGTTTTTATAGACCCGGTGACCAAAGCCCATCAGTTTGACGCCGGAATTTTTGTCTTTCACTTTCTCCATGAATTCGCCGACTTTGGACACGCCACCTGAGGCTTGGATTTCTTCGAGCATAGTTAAGCAGGCCTCGTTGGCACCACCGTGGGCCGGGCCCCAAAGGCAGGCCACACCAGCTGCAATGGCCGCAAACGGATTGGTGCCCGACGAACCGCACAAGCGCACGGTCGAGGTAGAGGCGTTTTGCTCGTGGTCGGCGTGCAAGATGAAGATGCGGTCTAAAGCACGTTCGATGACCGGGTTGACGACATAGGGTTCACAGGGTGTCGCAAACATCATGTGCAAAAAGTTGCCTGCATAGCTCAGGTCGTTTTTGGGGTACATGAAAGGCTGGCCGATGCTGTATTTGTAGGCCATGGCTACCAGCGTGGGCAATTTAGCAATCAGGCGAATAGCCGAAATATCGCGATGGCCCGGGTTGTTGATATCGGTGCTGTCATGGTAGAAGGCGGACAGTGCACCGACCAGACCGGTCATGATGGCCATGGGGTGCGCGTCGCGGCGAAATCCGCGCAGGAAAAATTGCATTTGCTCGTTGACCATGGTGTGCTGGGTGACACGCTTGACAAACGCGGCTTTGCCCGCTGCGTTGGGCAAGTTGCCGTAGAGCAGCAAGTGGCAGGTTTCCATGAAGTCGCAATTCGTCGCCAATTGCTCGATGGGGTAGCCACGGTAGAGCAACTCGCCCTTGTCACCGTCGATATAGGTGATGGCCGACTGGCAAGCAGCAGTGGACAAAAAGCCTGGGTCGTAGGTAAACATACCGGTTTGTCCGTAAAGCTTGCGGATGTCGATGACATCGGGCCCGACACTACCGCTGTAAACCGGAAGCTCCACGCTGGGGCTGCCGTTGCTAAACGACATGGTCGCCTTGTTGTCTGCTAATTTCATCGCAACACCTTTCAATGCGTATTTCTTAATAAAGCCAAAACTTCCCTGCGATCAGAATCCATTGCATGGTCAGCTACTTGCGATTTGCGACCCAGCAGCAAATCCAGTAAATCGTTGTCGCTCAGGTCCATCAGATGGCCCAAGGCATCGGCTTGGCGTGCGCTCAGCGTATCGGCATACCGCGCGAAAAAACGCTCGATGAACAAATCATTTTCCAATAACCCGCGCCTGCATCGCCAGCGCAGCTTGCTCAGCGCGCGCGCATCAATCGGTAGCTCAAGCGCTGCAGGGTGCATGCTTAGACCGCCCGCATCACCATCATCTCTTTAATCTTGCCGATCGCCTTGGTCGGGTTCAGGCCCTTGGGACACACGTCCACACAATTCATGATGGTATGGCAGCGGAACAAGCGGTAAGGATCTTCCAAATTGTCCAGCCGCTCAGCGGTGCCTTGGTCGCGGCTGTCGGCGATAAATCGGTAGGCCTGCAAGAGTCCGGCCGGACCCACGAATTTATCGGGGTTCCACCAGAAGCTCGGGCAACTGGTCGAGCAACTGGCGCACAAAATGCATTCGTATAAGCCGTTGAGCTCTTCGCGCTCTTGCGGGCTTTGCAGGCGCTCTTTTTCAGGCGGCATGTCCTCGTTGATGAGGTAGGGCTTGATCGAGTTGTATTGCTTGAAGAACTGCGTCATGTCCACTATAAGGTCGCGAATCACCGGTAGGCCGGGCAGGGGCTTAAGCACAATCGTACCGGGCAGGGTGCGCATATTGGTTAGACAGGCTAGCCCGTTTTTCCCGTTGATATTCATCGCATCCGATCCGCACACGCCTTCACGGCAGGAGCGGCGAAAGGAAATGGACGGGTCCACCGCTTTGAGCTTCATCAGGGCATCGAGCAACATGCGTTCGGTACCGTCGAGTTCGACCTCGATGTCCTGCATGTAAGGCTTAGCGTCCTTGTCCGGGTCGTAGCGGTAAATAGAAAATTTGTGTTTTGACATGGGTAGGCGGCCTTATGCGTTTAGAACGTGCGGGTTCGCAAGGGGATGCTCTCAACCGTCAGCGGCTTCATCTGCACTGGCTTGTAGCTAAGGCGGTTGCCGGCGCTGTGCCATAGTGTGTGCTTATGCCAGTCGCTGTCGTTACGGCCATTGGGGTGTTCAGGTGTGTCGCCATATTCATTCACGGTATGTGCGCCCCGGCTTTCATGGCGGGCTGCGGCCGACACCATGGTGGCCTGTGCCGCTTCGATCAGGTTTTCGACTTCCAGGGCTTCGATGCGTGCGGTGTTGAAAATACGCGACTTGTCTTTGAGGCCCATGTCTTGCGTACGTTGGCGCAGTTCGGCCACTTTGGCAACCCCTTCGTCCATGCTGGCCAGCGTGCGGAATACGCCGGCATGCTGTTGCATGGTGGCGCGTATGCTGTTGGCTACGTCTTGCGCGTACTCGCCGCCCGAAGCATTGTCCAGCCGGTTTAGGCGTGAGAGCGTCAGATCTGCCGGGTCTGCGGGCAGGGCCTTGTGTTCGACGCTTTCTTTATTGGTGGCCACGATATGGTTGCCTGCCGCGCGGCCAAAAACCAGCAAGTCCAGCAGTGAATTAGTGCCCAAGCGGTTGGCGCCGTGCACGCTCACACACGAGCATTCGCCCACTGCATACAAGCCGGGTACCGGCTGGCTGTGGTTGTCGGCGTCCTGGGCGACCACCTGGCCATGGATATTGGTGGGAATGCCGCCCATTTGGTAATGGATGGTCGGGACCACCGGAATAGGCTCGCGCGTGATGTCCACATTGGCAAAGTTGTGCCCGAGCTCCAGCACCGAGGGCAGGCGCTTCATGATCGTCTCAGCGCCCAGATGCGTCATGTCCAGATTGATGTAGTCCTTGTTCGGACCGCAGCCACGGCCTTCTTTGATCTCTTGGTCCATGCAGCGCGACACATAGTCGCGGGGGGCCAGATCTTTGTAATGCGGTGCATAGCGCTCCATAAAGCGCTCGCCATGCACGTTGCGCAAAATTGCACCTTCGCCACGGCAACCTTCGGTCAGCAGCACACCGGCACCTGCGACGCCGGTGGGGTGAAATTGCCAGAACTCCATGTCTTCTAAGGGAATACCGGCGCGGGCCGCCATGCCCAGACCGTCGCCGGTATTGATAAAGGCATTGGTAGATGCGGCAAATATGCGTCCTGCGCCGCCGGTGGCCAGCAGCGTGGTTTTGGCTTGCAAAATGTGCACATCGCCGGTTTCCATCTCCAGCGCCGTCACGCCGACTACCGCGCCTTCGGCATCACGCACCAAATCCATGGCCAGCCATTCGACAAAAAAGCTGGTGCGCGCCTTGAGGTTTTGCTGGTACAGCGTGTGCAGCATGGCATGACCGGTGCGGTCCGCTGCTGCGCAGGCGCGCTCTACTGCCTTTTCACCATAGTTGGCGGTATGGCCACCGAAAGGCCGCTGGTAAATCGTGCCGTCCGCATTGCGGTCAAAGGGCATACCCATGTGCTCCAGGTCATAAACCACTTTAGGCGCTTCGCGGCACATGAATTCAATCGCATCCTGGTCGCCCAGCCAGTCAGAACCCTTGACCGTATCGTAAAAATGGTAGTGCCAGTTGTCCTCGTTCATATTGCCCAAGGAGGCGCCAATACCCCCTTGTGCTGCCACCGTATGCGAGCGGGTAGGAAATACTTTGGAGAGCACGGCTACGTTTAATCCGGCGCGCGCCAGTTGCAAGGAGGCACGCATTCCAGAGCCGCCGGCGCCCACGATGACGACATCAAATTTACGTTTGGAAACTGTATAGGACATGAATTAGATTCTTTTTAAGTGGACTTCAGACGCGCCACAGCACCTGGATGGCCCAACCGGCACAGCCGACCAACCAGACGATAGAAAACACTTGCAAGGCCAGGCGAAGGCCGACCGGTTTGATGTAGTCCATCCAAATATCGCGTATGCCGACCCAGGCGTGGTAGAGCAGGGCCAGGATGACGGTGAAGGTGAGGGTTTTCATCCACTGGGCGGAAAAAATACCGGCCCACAAGTCATAGCCCAGCGGGCCCCGTGAAAAAACGAGGCGTAGCACGATCAGCAGCGTAAAGAGCGCCATCAAGAAAGCAGTCACGCGCTGAGCCAACCAATCGCTCAGCCCGTAATGCGCGCCGGTGACGATGCGTCTGGATCCGAAATTAACTGCCATAACGAGATTCCTTAATGCGGTTTTGCCGCTGCTTAGTAAAGACCGAACAGCTTGGCGCCCAGGGCCAGCGTCAAAGCCATGCTCAGGGTCAGCGTCACCGCCGCGGAAGACTTACCAAATTCTTTACTCACCGCATGACGCATATCCATCCACAAATGGCGCAGACCGGCGATCAGGTGGTGCAAAAACGCCCAAATCAACGCCAGGGCTACTAATTTGATACACCAACCGGGCAGAAGGCCCGCTCCCTGGTTAAAAACACTTTTGAAGCGTGCGAATGAAATTTCAGAGGAAATCGAGGTGTCAAACATCCAGATGATGAAGGGCATCAGCAAAAACATCAATGCGCCGCTGATACGGTGCAGGATGGACACGACACCCGCCAGCGGCAGCCGATAGCCGGGCAAATCCTTGAAAGCATGGATATTGCGAAATTCAGGCCGGGGGGCTGGTGCAGAAGGTAATGGCGCAGACATGGATGGTGGTTCCTGGGATGAAGCGGGGCGCGAAGTTAGGGTTTCGGACTTATTGGCTGACAAATTCTATTGCACTGCACCAATCTGACAGTCGGCTTGCGGGCTTTAGTCTGCAGTGTATTTATTTCAGTTCAATTCATTGCGGTAAAAATGCTTGTCCGTGAGGTAGAGGCCTTGGCGCAACTCCATGGGCGTGTCTTTGTAGGTGTATGCCAGCCGCTCGACGCTCAGCAGCGGTGTCCCGGCAGGGACAGCCAGCAATGCGCACTGCGCCGCATCGGGCAGGACGGCGCGGATTTTTTCTTCGGCACGCACCATGCGCACGTCGAACTCGGACTCAAACAAGGCGTACATCGGACCGTCATAGCCGCGCAAGCGCTCGGCCGTCAGGCCTTTGAAGGGCCCGGCGGGCAACCACAGGTCTTCCAAAATCGTAGCTACGCCGCCAAAGGCCAGCACCCGGCGCACTTGCAGCACGGCGTCGCCCGAACGGATAGACAGGCCCCGGGCCACGTCGGCGCTGGCGCGCAGGCGCTTACAGTCAATGATGGTGCGCTGCGCCGGTCCTTCGCGGGCCCGGTCGCCGCTGGCGGGTACCAACTTCAAAAAGCGGTACTGCACTTGCTGCTCGGAATGGGTGGCGACAAAAGTGCCTTTGCCCTGGCGCCGCACCAGCAGGTTTTCTACCGCCAGTTCGTCAATCGCCTTGCGCACCGTGCCCTGGCTGACGCGGTAGCGCGCGGCAAGCTCCAGTTCACTGGGAATGGCCGCGCCCGATTTCCACTCGCCCGATTGCAGGCTTTGCAGCAGCAAGCCTTTGATCTGCTGGTACAGCGGGCTAAAAGCCGGCGTGCCCGATACAGGCGACAAAGCCGTGCCGACTGGTGCGTCGTCGACTGCCTGCCCTGCGGGCGCGTCGGTGCTGGAAGTGCGGGCCATTTGCATTGAAGTGCTTCAACTGAGGGCAGGCGGGACGCCTGTTACCAGTCGCGATCATATCTTATATAAGACATAAGACATCTTGATCTCAATGGGGAATCAGGGTAAACTCTTATCCGTAAATGCACGCGCTTGGCCGCGCACAATGCGCGCAAAATAGTGCTCGCTACGCCCCACTTTCCCAACATTTCCTGGAGTTTTTATGAGCAAGAAGCCCGTCCGCGTTACTGTCACTGGTGCCGCAGGTCAAATTGGATACGCCATTGTGTTTCGTATCGCCTCGGGAGAGATGCTGGGCAAAGACCAGCCGGTGGTGCTGAGCCTGCTGGAAGTCCCCATGGAAAAAGCCCAGCAAGCCTTGCAGGGCGTGATGATGGAGTTGGAAGATTGCGCGTTCCCGCTGCTCGTTGGCTTGGAGGCGCATAGCGATCCGATGACGGCCTTTAAAGATGTGGATTACGCACTTTTGATCGGTTCGCGTCCGCGCGGTCCCGGTATGGAACGCGCGGAGTTGCTGGCCGTCAACGCCGAAATCTTTACTGCACAGGGCAAAGCGCTCAACGCCGTGGCCAGCCGCGATGTGCGCGTGCTGGTCGTGGGCAACCCCGCCAATACCAATGCCTATATTGCGATGAAAAGCGCGCCCGACCTGCCACGCAAAAACTTCACCGCCATGCTGCGCTTGGACCACAACCGGGCGCTTAGCCAGTTGGCCGCCAAAACCGGCAAACCGGTGGCCGATATCGAAAACATGGTCGTCTGGGGCAATCACTCGCCCACCATGTATGCGGACTACCGCTTTGCCAAAGTGGCCGGTCATAGCGTCAAGGACATGATCAATGACCATGACTGGAACGCCAATACCTTTTTGCCCACCGTGGGCAAGCGCGGCGCAGCCATCATCGCCGCACGCGGTGTGTCTTCTGCCGCCTCAGCCGCCAATGCCGCCATTGACCACATGCGCGACTGGGCGCTGGGCACCCAGGGCAAATGGGTCACCATGGGCGTCGCCTCGGACGGGCAGTACGGAATCCCTAAAGACACCATGTTTGGTTTTGCCGTGACCTGCGAAGGCGGCGACTACCAAGTGGTGCAAGACCTGCCGGTCGATGCATTCAGCCAGGCGTGCATTAACAAAACGCTCAAAGAATTGCAGGACGAGCAAGCCGGCGTGGCCCATTTGCTGTAATCCAACGGCGCGCTGGCGCGCCCATGGTGGTGCGCCCAGCCGCCTGCATGGACTATGTCCCACCCCCGCCACATCCTCTTAGGTCCGCAGGCCGGCGTGCATGCTTTGCCGGTGTGCGACCATTACAGTGGGGTACCGGCGCGTATGCGTAAAAGTTTGCAATTGCAAGCGCAACTGGCACAGGAAATGGGAGTGTCCATTTTTGATGTGACATTGGACTGCGAAGACGGCGCGGCCACCGGCGCCGAGCTAGAGCAGGCGCTCACCGTGACGGATTTGCTGCACGAGTTTCAAAACCCGAGTGCTTCCCAAGGGGAAAACGTGCGCATAGGCGTGCGGCTGCACCCGGTAGATCACCCGGCTTTTGCATTGGATGTGCAGACCATCGTGGGCAGCGCTGCTGGGCAACTCGCGTTTGTCATGCTGCCCAAAGTGGAGTCCAGGTCACAAGTTGACCAGGCCATATCCCAGATTGACCCACAGGCTGTGGACATCCGCTTACCTATCCACGTGCTGATCGAGTCGCCCGCAGCGCTGCAACAGGTTTTTTCTATCGCTGCGCACCCGCGTGTGCAATCCATGAGTTTTGGCTTGATGGATTTTGTGTCCGCCCATGGCGGCGCCATACCGGCCTCGGCCATGGCGCTAGGTGGGTCGGGCGCTGCTTTGGACCAGTTTCACCATCCCTTGGTACTGCGCGCCAAAATGGAAATTGCCAGTGCCTGCCACGCGCATGGCAAAGTGCCTTCGCATTGCGTGGTGACCGAATTGCGCGATAAAGCAGCGATTGAAGCGGCGGCGCGTCAGGCGGCGCAGGCTTTTGGTTTCACGCGCATGTGGAGCATCCACCCCGACCAAATACGCCCCATCTTGCGCGGTTTTGCCCCTAGCGGTGATGAGGTGGAGCAGGCCGCTGCCATAGTGCTAGAGGCCGCGGCGCAGGCTTGGGCTCCGATCGCAGTCCAGGGCCAGTTACACGACCGTGCCAGCTACCGTTATTTTTGGCAGGTGCTTGAACGCGCCCACCGCACCGCAGTGACTTTGCCGCTTACGGTGCGTCACTATTTTGATTGAAGCAAGAAGGAGTATTTACATGTTAGACGCATACCGCAGCCATGTCGCCGAACGCGCCGCCCTGGGCATTCCGCCCTTGCCCCTGGACGCTAAGCAAACCGCCGAGTTGATCGAATTGATCAAGGCCCCCAATGCTGCGGACGCGCAGTATCTGATGGACATGCTCACGCACCGGGTCCCGCCGGGCGTGGACGATGCCGCGAAAGTGAAAGCCTCGTTTCTCGCCGCTGTCGCCCATGGCGATATCAGCCTGGGCTTGATCTCCAAAACCAAAGCCACCGAATTACTGGGCACCATGGTGGGTGGCTACAACGTTAAGCCCTTGATCGATTTGCTCGACGATGCCGAGGTCGCAGCGGTTGCGGCTAAGGTCCTGAAAAAGACCTTGCTGATGTTTGACTTTTTCCACGACGTCGCCCTCAAAGCCAGCGCTGGCAATGCGCAGGCTAAAGAGGTATTGCAAAGCTGGGCCGATGCCCAATGGTTTACCGAGCGCCCTGAAGTGCCGCGCAAAATTACGGTGACGGTGTTCAAAGTGCCTGGCGAAACCAATACCGACGATTTGTCCCCCGCGCCCGACGCTTGGAGCCGCCCGGACATTCCACTGCACTACCTGTCGATGCTGAAAAATACGCGCGAGGGCGCGGCCTTCAAACCCGAGGAAGAAAGCAAACGCGGCCCCATGAAGTTCATCGACGAACTCAAAGCCAAAGGACATTTGGTCGCT
>CAMCJY010000065.1 GCA_945875225.1 Comamonas sp. lk
CCACCGGTGTTGCCAATACAGGCTTGGAAACCGGGCGACGCGCTTTGGTCGCAGGCTTCGCGGTGGGTGTCACTACATCTGCTTTTGCCATAGTCGCAACAGGCATCGCGCCCGCAGGTTGGTAGCTCTTGATAAACGCTTTGACCGTCGGGTACACCACGTCGCGCCAGCGTCGGCCCGAAAAAATACCATAGTGGCCTGCACCGGCTGCTTCAAAATGTTTTTTGTGCGCTGGCGGCACACCGGTGCAAATCTCATGCACGGCGCGAGTTTGGCCCGAGCCGGAAATATCGTCCAGCTCGCCCTCCACCGACAGCAATCCAGTGCTCTTGATTGCAGAAGGGCGCACGCGCTCGGCATCACCGCGCGGCGAGCGCACATCCCAGGTGCCGTTTACCAAACTGAAGTCCTGGAACACCACTTTGATGGTGTCCAGGTAGTAGTCGGCGTCCATGTCCAGTACCGCGTTGTACTCGTCGTAAAACTTGCGGTGCGCTTCGGTGCTGACGTCGTCACCTTTGATCATGTCTTTGAAATAATCGTAATGGCTTTTGGCGTGGTGGTCCGGGTTCATGGCCACAAAACCGGTGTGCTGCAAGAAGCCCGGATAAACGCGGCGACCGGCGCCAGGGAACTTGCCCGGCACTTTGTAAATCACATTGTTTTCAAACCAGTTGTAGCTTTTGTTCATGGCCAGGTTGTTGACCGCAGTAGGCGATTTACGTGCGTCAATCGGGCCGCCCATCATGGTCATGGACAAAGGTGTTTTTTCATTGCGCGAAGCCATCAGCGACACAGCTGCCAGCACCGGTACCGTGGGTTGGCAGACGCTCATCACATGGCAGTTGCCGTATTTGCCTTGCACATGGCGGATGCAATCCTGCACATAGTTGACGTAGTCATCCAGATTGAATCGACCTTCGGACAGCGGCACCAGGCGGGCGTTTTTCCAGTCGGTGATATAGACCTTGTGGTCTTTGAGCATGGTTTTGACGGTGTCGCGTAGCAGCGTTGCGTAGTGGCCCGAAAGCGGCGCCACGATCAACACGACCGGCTGGTCCTTGATTTTGATCAGGGTGTCCGAATCGTCGGTCAGGCGCTTAAAGCGCAGCAGATCGCAAAAGGGGCGGCTCCACTCTATGCACTCGTGAATTGCTACCTCGATGCCATCAACCTCTACGGTGCGCAAGCCGAACTCGGGCTTTTCGTAGTCTTTGGCGAGGCGGTGCATCAGCTCATAGCCGGCCGCCATACGCTGTGAAAGTGAGTTTTGTGCCAGAGGCGAGGCCGGGTTGGACAGCGACTTGGCCGCGAAATTGGCCAGGTCGGAAAAGGGTTCCATCAGTGCGCGCTGGGTCTCGTAAAGCTCGTAGAGCATCTGGCTATCCTTTGGAAAATGTTGCGGTGCAATATAACAGCCTTTCCGGTTTGCTGTGTTGACGCGTCGCAAGTCCGACGCGCGTATTTAGCCGCGCACTGTACTTAGAGCACTTTGGCAATCGACTGGCACACATAGTCCAGGTTTTTGGCGTTCAGCGCGGCCACGCACATGCGGCCGGTGTCGGTGCCATAGACGCCGAACTCATTGCGCAGGCGAACCATCTGGTCCTTGTTCAAGCCGGAATAGCTGAACATGCCGATTTGGCTAGTAATAAAGCCCATATCCCGGGCTACGCCGGCCGCTTTCAGACCCTCAACCAGTTGTTGGCGCATGGTTTTGATGCGCACGCGCATGGTGCCCAGTTCCTCTTCCCACTGGGCGCGCAATACCGGGCTGCCCAGCACGGCGGCCACTACTGCGCCGCCGTGGATGGGCGGGTTGGAATAGTTGGTGCGGATCACGATTTTGAGCTGGCTCAGTACGCGGGCGCATTCTTCTTTGTCCTGGCAGACCACGCTCAGGGCGCCGACGCGCTCGCCGTATAGGCTGAAGCTCTTGGAAAAAGAGGTGGCCACGAAAAAGTTCAATCCGGCGGCGACAAACTTAGCCACCACCGCGCCGTCTTGCGCAATCCCGTGACCAAAGCCTTGGTAAGCCATGTCTAAAAAGGCCGTCAGGCTGCGCGCCTGGATCACGCCGATGACCTGATCCCATTGCGTGGCAGTGATGTCGTAGCCGGTAGGGTTGTGGCAGCAGGCGTGAAGGACCACGATGGTGCCGGGCGCTGCCGCGTTCAGCGAGGCCAGCATACCTTCAAAATTTACAGCGTGCTTTTGGCTGTCGTAGTAGGCGTAGCTTTCCACTTTGAAGCCGGCGTGGCTGAACAGTGCGCGGTGGTTTTCCCAGCTGGGGTCCGAAATCAATACGGTGGCGCCGGGGCTGACGTGCTGCAAAAAGTCAGCGCCAATTTTCAGGCCGCCGGTACCACCCACGGCTTGCACGGTGGCCACGCGCCCGGAGGTGACCGGCTCGGAACCTTCGCCAAACACCAGGCCTTTGACGGCGCTGTCGTATGCGGCAATGCCGTCAATCGGCAAATAGCCACGCGCAGTGGGCTTTTCCATCATGGTTTTTTCCGCTGCTTGCACGCATTGCAGCAAGGGCAGTTTGCCGTTCTCGTCGAAATACACGCCGAAGCCCAAATTGACTTTAGCGGGGTTGGTATCGGCATTGAACTGTTCGTTCAGACCCAGGATCGGGTCGCGCGGGGCCATTTCGACGGCGGAGAAAAGAGACATGAATTAGTCCTGAAGAAGTTGGAAGTTGATGCGCCCGCATCCAGGCGGGGCAAAGGGAAAAGCAGGCGCTCATTTTAGCCTTCGTCGGTCATCGCCCTGACGGGCCATCTGGTGCCGGTCACCTTAAGCCACTGCATGCTAGGGCGTACTGCGCTAAGCTAGCGGGTTACGCTCATTTTGCAACCCATGTCTGAACCCCTCGAAGTCCTAGCGCCACAGCGTCCGGGCGAATTTATCAGTTTTCCTGACTCGCCTTTTGAGCTGTACCAGCCCTATCCCCCGGCGGGCGACCAGCCGACGGCCATTGCCCAGTTGGTCGAGGGTGTGCGCGACGGCGAGGTGTTTCAGACCCTGCTGGGCGTGACGGGTTCGGGTAAGACTTTCACCATGGCCAATGTGATTGCCCAGCTGGGACGGCCGGCGATTATTTTTGCGCCCAACAAAACCCTGGCCGCGCAGCTCTACAGCGAGTTCCGTGAGTTTTTTCCGAATAACGCGGTGGAGTATTTCGTCAGCTACTACGACTACTACCAGCCCGAGGCTTATGTGCCGCAGCGCGATTTGTTTATTGAAAAGGACTCGGCGATCAATGAGCACATAGAGCAGATGCGCTTGTCTTGCACCAAAAGCGTGTTGGAGCGCCGCGATGTGATCATCGTCGCCACCGTCTCGGCGATTTACGGCATTGGCCAGCCCGAGGCCTACCACCAGATGGTGATGACACTGCGCGCCGGCGACAAGCTAGGCCAGCGCGACATGATCATGCAATTGGTGCGTATGCAATACCAGCGCAATGACATGGATTTTTCGCGCGGTACCTTCCGCGTGCGCGGCGACACCATCGACATCTTCCCGGCTGAGCACAGCGAGATGGCCATCCGCGTGGAGTTGTTTGACGACGAGATCGAGTCACTGCATCTCTTTGACCCGCTGACCGGGCGCATCCGTCAGAAGATTCCGCGCTTTACCGTCTACCCCAGCAGCCATTACGTCACGCCGCGTGAGCAGGTGCTGATGGCGGTGGAAACGATTAAGACTGAGTTGTCAGACCGGCTCAAAGAACTGGTGGGTATGGGTAAGTTGGTGGAGGCGCAGCGCCTGGAACAGCGCACCCGCTTTGATCTGGAAATGCTCAGCGAAGTAGGGCATTGCAAAGGAATTGAAAACTATTCGCGCCATTTGTCCGGCGCCGCGCCCGGTGACCCTCCGGCCACACTGACCGACTACCTACCCAAAGACGCCCTCATGTTTTTGGACGAAAGCCATGTGCTCATCGGCCAATTGGGCGCGATGTACAACGGCGACCGTTCGCGCAAAACCACGCTGGTGGAATATGGCTTTCGCCTGCCCAGCGCCCTGGACAACAGGCCTTTGAAGTTTGAAGAGTTCGAGCGCAAGATGCGCCAGGCGGTCTTCGTCTCGGCCACGCCCGCGCAATGGGAAAAAGACCATACCGGCCAGGTGGTCGAGCAATTGGTGCGGCCCACCGGGCTGGTGGACCCGGAAGTGGAAGTGCGCCCGGCCAGTTCGCAGGTAGACGATGTGCTGCAGGAAATCCGCATTCGGGTGGACAAAAACGAACGTGTACTGATTACGACGCTGACCAAGCGCATGGCCGAGCAACTGACCGACTACCTGAGCGATAACGGCGTGAAAGTGCGCTACCTGCACAGCGACGTGGACACGGTGGAGCGGGTAGAAATATTGCGCGATTTGCGCCTGGGCGCTTTTGACGTCCTGGTAGGTATCAACCTGCTGCGCGAGGGAATTGACTTGCCCGAAGTTTCGCTGGTAGCGATTTTGGATGCGGATAAAGAAGGCTTTTTGCGGAGCGAGCGTTCGCTCATTCAGACCATTGTCCGTGCAGCACGCAATTTGCATGGGCGCGCGATTTTGTACGCCGACCGCATCACCGACTCCATGGCGCGCGCCATCGGCGAAACCGAGCGGCGACGCACGCGCCAGGTGGACCACAACCTGGAGTATGGCATCACCCCGCGCAGCATTGTTAAAGAAGTGCGAGACCTGATTGATGGCGTGTACAGCGAAAAAGCCGGCAAAGAGGCGGATCGTCTGGAGCGCGACGCGATGCAGCGCGCCCAGGTGGAGGAGATGAGCGAAAAAGACGTGGCCCGCGAGATCAAGCGCCTGGAAAAGCTCATGATGGAGCATGCCCGCAACCTGGAGTTCGAGAAAGCGGCGCGGGTGCGCGACCAACTGGCCATCCTGAAAGAGCAAGCCTTTGGCGCGGCGGGGCGAGACAACGTGTTGGTACTGCCGCTGCGGGCTTGATTGGCAGCATCCATGCTTGCCGGTCTTGTGAGCGGCACAAAGCCCACCCAATTCACCAGAGGCGCTTGACCAACAACTCGGAGCCCCAGCGCATATGGCCATTTACAGGCACGCGGGCCGCCGTTGGAGTGGGTGCGATGCGCATGTCGGTGGGGGTGTTGCGGCGCCCCGACTTTGCGGTCGATCAGCGGATCAACTGGTGACCGGGCAAAACGACGACTAAGGCTCGCGGACGGGTAGCTATGCGCCCGGCAACCCCGGCGCACCGCTAACCCCTTTTGAACAGCGCATTTTGGCGGTGGATCGGCCAGGCACGGCCTGACTGCGGGCACGGCGCGGGTTTCTACGGGGGTTGAGGGCTCTTTCAAGGGGCGATGCCTGGCCTACCCCGCAGAGTCGCCGGTGGGCTCCCAGGGTCAGCTGAGCTCACCGGGCAACCAAAATACCCCCAAAACATCCTGTTGCGTCTTGAAATTGTCATCAACGTGTTTGATCATCCGTTGCATGCGATTCAAGCAGTGCCCGTTTTGGCCTGCATCCCAGCACTCTGCGTTGTACTTACTAAGCTTCAAACACTATGCATTCTCTACTCAAACCTCATCCCGCGTTATCTCTTTTGGCTTTGTCCTTAGGACTGGCGTTTCCTGTGATGGCGCAGGACTTTACATTGAGAACCATCACTGTAACCGGACAGATCGCCAGCGCCCGCAAAGCCTTGGCCGACCAGGAGCGCGCTGACCATATCGTTAGCGTCATCAGCGCCGATGACATTGGCGCCCTGCCCGATAAAAATGCCGCAGAGGCGCTGGCCCGCATGCCCGGTGTATCTGTGCAGCGTGACCAGGGCGAAGGCCGCTATGTCAGTATTCGCGGCCTGGGGCCCGACCTAAACAGCGTCACTATCAATGGTTCGCTGGTGCCTGCCCCCGAAGCCAGCCGCCGCGGTGTGGCGCTGGACACCTTGCCCGCGGGGATGATCCGTTCCTTGGAGGTGAGCAAGACCCTGACCCCGGACCGCGATGCCAATTCCATTGGCGGCACGGTGGATGTGAAGACACTCTCAGCCTTTGACGTGCCCGGTGATTTGTTGACCCTGGGCCTGGGCTTTGGCCAGGACCAACTGACAGGCCAGGTGAGCCCGAATGCGAATGCCCTGTGGGCCAGCCGCTTGCAGGGCGGCAAGCTCGGCGTGGCGATTGGCGTTAGCAAAGAACAACGCAAGTTTGGCTCCGACAACGTCGAAACCGGCGGAGCCTGGACCAATGGCAGACTGACGGGTGTCGAGCTGCGCGACTACCTGCCCAACCGCGAACGCGGCGCTGTGTCGATCAACTTGGACTACCGCCCTGCCCCCGGCGAGACCTATTACCTACGCGGCTTCAACAGCAACTTCAGCGATGACGAAGTGCGTGATCGCCTGACCATCAGCAGCATCGTCGGCGGCTCGTTGGCGGAGGGCCAGAGCGGAGCCGCCCGCGCTGAGCGCCGCCTGCGCCAACGCAAATACACCCAAGACATCGGCTCGGTGGTGCTGGGTAGCACACAACAGATTAAAAACTGGGAACTGGAAGCCGCTTTAGGCTTGGGTATGGCCAATGAGACTACGCCCGAATCCATCAATGACGCGCGTTTTCGCCAAAGTGCCGTGACCGGTGTGTCATTCACCAACACCCAAACACCACTACTCAGCGGTCCGGCTGCTTTGTACGACCCTGCGCTGTACTCGCTGAACGCAGTCACCCTGCAAGCGCGCACCAGCAAAGACAAAGAGCAAAACATCAAGTTCGATGCCAAGCACAAGTTCGGCCTGGGCAGCACCACGGGTGAACTGAAAATAGGCGCCAAGCTGAGCCGCCGCGAAAAGACCAACGACACCGACCAATGGAGCTACTCAGCATCGGCCTTGGGCTCGCCCAGGCTGACGCCTTTTGTGCAGGGTGAGCTGGATTATTCGCTCGGCCGCGTGGGTCTGGGAATCGACCCCGCGCTGGTTCGTGCTGCGGTGGCTAATTTGCCCCGCGATGCCGCCAAGCTAGCGCGTGAGTCCACTGTCAATGACTTTGTACTTAACGAAGACATTGACAGCACCTATGTTCAAAGCAGTTTCGACCTCACAGCGGACTGGAACTTGTTGGTTGGCATGCGCAACGAGTCCACCCGCTTCCGCGCCAACGGCTTCCAAATCAACTCGGCCAATGCCATTCAGGCGCTGGCCAAAGAAAACAGCTACAGCAACCTACTACCCGGCATTCACACCCGCTACCAACTGGACAAGCAGACCAGCTTGCGCGCTGCCTGGTCGAACGCCGTGGTGCGGCCCAACTTCAGCCAGATTGCACCGGGAATCAACCTAACTAGCGCCACCGAGGCGACTATCGGCAACCCGGATTTGAAACCCCTGAAAGCCGCCAATCTGGACCTGGGTGTTGAGCGTATGCTGGGCAAAGACGGTGCAGTGTCGGTCTATGCGTTTGCCAAAAATATTCAGGACTTCACCTACACCACCAATCTGGCGGGTACGGGTGTCTGGGCCAACTACACGTCGGCTGTCAGCTACGCCAATGGCGACGGGGCCAAAGTGCATGGCCTGGAGCTGGCCTACATGCAGGCGCTGCGCGATTTGCCGGGCGCACTGTCGGGCTTGCTAATTGGCGCAAACGCGACCTTCTCTAAGTCGTCGGCCTCGCTTTCGCGCTACAACATCCCTACCAGAACCACCCTGTCGCGCGATGTGGCGCTGCCCGGCCAATCCGACACGACCATCAACCTGTGGGTAGGCTACGAGCGCGGCCCGCTGAGTACCCGCTTGGCCCTGAATAGAAAATCGCCTTACTTGTTGGAAGTGGGCAGTGATATTCTGGATGCAAGCGGGGACCGGTATGTGGACAGCCAGCAGCAGGTCGACTTTACGCTGGGCTACCAGGTTCACAAGAATGTTCAAATGACGTTCGAAGCCGTCAATTTGACGGACGAAAAGTACTATGTTTATCTAGGATCACCAACCTACAACACGCAGTTCGAGCGCTATGGGCGCACGCTGCGGGTAGGTGTCAAATTTGCCATGTTTTGATTTAGGGTACGTATGAAATGTTGAAGACTTTGGTTGCGCTGGGCATGGCCAGCGCACTCCCCGCGCTTGCTGCGCCGGCGCTACCCACCCCGGCTTTTCTTAGAGGTGCCAATGAAGTCCGCGCGCTGCAAGAAGGGGCATGGCTGGCCCTGCACAAGAAGTCGGTACGCTTGATCGACGCGCGTGGCCAGGAGCGTGCACGCGTTGCCTTGCATGGCAAACATCTGGACGCTCGTCCTTTGGTGGGTGGCGCGCTGGCCGTGGTGCTAGATGCAGACACCCAGCGCACGATGGCTTTGCTGGTAGACCTGAAAATTATGGCCTTCAGCGCAAGCGTGGCGGTCGAGTCTCCCGCATTCAAGGTGGAAGCCCTCTGCCTGTACCGGGATGCGCAGGGGCTCAACCAGGTGTTTCTGGTGGGGTCGGAAGGCCTATCCCAACAATGGGTACTGGGTAACGCGCAAGCTGCGCAGTCCGCCCGATTAGTGCGCAATTTGGCCCTAGCGCCAGGCGCGAAGTCCTGTGCGGTGGACGATGCAGACCATCGCTTGCGGGTGCAGCTGGAAAGCGGGGGCGCTTGGGCGTACCGGGCCGATGCAGAAGGCAAGTTCACCGGCGGGTTCGTGAATGCCACCACAAATCGTAACGGCAAAGGCGCGGCCA
>CAMCJY010000066.1 GCA_945875225.1 Comamonas sp. lk
CAATTCTGTCGCCTGCTGGCGTTCTAGGCTGATTTTGCGCACCGCGTGCAGTACCGTGGTGTGGTCCCGCCCGCCAAATAGCTCGCCGATTTCGGGCAGGCTTTTCTGCGTCAGCTCTTTGGCCAGGTACATGGCGATCTGGCGCGGCCGGGCAATACTGGCAGGGCGCTTCTTGGAATACATGTCCGCGACCTTGATTTTGTAGTAGTCAGCCACGGTTTTTTGAATGTTTTCCACAGATATCTGCCGATTTTGAATAGACAGCAGATCTCTTAAGGCTTCGCGGGCCAGCGGGATGGAAATTTCCTTCTGGTTAAAGCGCGAATACGCCAGGCATTTGCGCAAAGCGCCCTCCAGTTCGCGGACATTGGAGCGCACATTTTTGGCGACGAAAAAGGCCACTTCCTCGGGCATTTCCGCGCCCTCGGCGCGCGCTTTGTTGATCAAAATCGCCACCCGCATCTCCAATTCAGGCGGCTCGATGGCGACCGTCAGGCCGGAATCAAAGCGCGAAACCAGGCGTTCGTGGATGTCGGTCAAGCCCTTGGGGTAGGTGTCGCTGGTCATCACGATGTGCGATTTTTTGGCCAGCAAAGCCTCAAAAGCGTTGAAAAACTCTTCCTGGGTGCGCTCTTTATTGGCAAAAAACTGCACGTCGTCGATGAGCAACAAGTCCAGGGAATGGTATTTGTCCTTGAATTCGTCAAAAGTTTTACGCTGGTAGGCCTTGACCACATCGGACACAAATTGCTCGGCGTGGATGTACAAAACCTTGGCCGCCGGCTTGTCGGCGAGCAAACGATTGCCTGCAGCGTGCATTAAATGGGTCTTGCCCAGGCCCACGCCGCCATAGATAAACAAGGGGTTGTACAGGTGTCCGGGCGTGGTGGCGACATGCATGGCCGCGGCGCGCGCCATGCGGTTGGCGCTGCCTTCGACCAGGTTGTCAAAGTTGAGCATGCTGTTGAGGCGGTTTTTGGGCGCCTCGGGCGGGGCGGCGCCAGCCAGGCCGTCGGCACCCTGGGCGCGCACTTCGGGGCTGCGCACCGACAGCTCCTGGCGGGGCTGCGTCTCGCGCTGGCTGATCATCAACTCCACCTGCACCGGCTGGCCGCACAGGCGCTCGAGCACTGCAGCCATAGGGGCCAGGTACTGGGCGCGGACCCAGTCCAGCTTAAAGCGGTTGGCCACAATGACCTGAACTTTGCTGAAGTCTTCGGATACTTGGGCCGTCAAGGGCTTAAGCCAGGTGTTGAACTGCTGCTCGGGCATGTCCATGGCCATTTTTTCCATGCACGCATGCCACAAGGCCTGACCCGCATCGCCCGTGGGCGCGGCATCGCCATAAGGCAAATATTCTTCGGTCATGAACGCTGTCAGTCTGTGGATAAAAAGGGGAGTGTGAGGCTGGACAGACGAATTATCAAACACTTATCCACAAAAGTGGATCGCCTTGCCAGCGCCCTTATGCTAACCGCAAGAAAGCGCCTTGGGTCGTCAATTTTGTGAAATTTGCAGTCGAAAACAATATCTTGGGCAGGTCCCCCTTGCGCGCGCGCAGGGCAAGCTCAGGGCACGCACTTGGCTTGGCGCCGAAAATTTGCGATAATCTTAGGCTTTCCCTAAAAATCCCTTGGGGAATTTTGCCGGCGAGTCTGCTTTGGAGAGTTGGTCTCTTTGAAGTAAAGACGCAAGTGCCGGGTTCGCTCTGTCAGGAAATCCAAATGAAACGCACTTACCAGCCCTCCAAAATCCGCCGCGCCCGCACCCATGGCTTCTTGGTCCGCATGAAAACCCGTGGCGGCCGCGCCGTGATCAACGCCCGTCGCGCCAAAGGCCGTAAACGCCTGGCTGTCTAAGCGGTACGCGCCACGGCGCCGGGCTGACAAGTGCAAGGACTGCGCACCCGCGCCCAATTCCAGGCGGCGATGGCCGGCACGGTGCAAGCCCGTAGTCATCATTTCGTGCTGCACTTTTGCAGCTTCGATGCGGCCCCGCCCCCCCAGAGCCCAGCGCCTGGAAGCACCGTTTTTGACAAAGGCCTCGCGCTAGAGCGCCCCGCCGTCGGCGCGCTGGTACCCAAACGCTGGGCCAAACGCGCCGTCACCCGCAACACCATCAAGCGCCAGATTTACCACGTGAGCCTGCTTTTTGAAACGCAACTTGCCCCCGGCGCCCATGTGGTGCGGCTGCGCAGCGCGTTTGACACCAAGCAGTTCCCCAGTGCTACTTCGGTCCCTTTGCGCGCCGCGCTGCGCCAAGAGCTCATTGGCCTGTTCGGGCAGGCGGGCCACACAGCCCTGCCAGCCAGTCCATGATGCAAACCCTGCTCATCGGCCTGGTCAAAGGCTATCGTTTGCTGCTCAGCCCCTGGTTGGGGAGTGCCTGCCGGTTTGAGCCGACCTGCTCCCGCTACGCGCTAGGGGCTTTAGAAAGCCATGGCGCCGGCATCGGCACCTACCTGACAATCGCCCGTCTTGCGCGCTGCCACCCCTGGTGCGCCGGCGGGCTGGACCCGGTTCCACAAGACAAACCCCGGCTTTTTAGCCGCCTGATTTCCCCTTCTTCTGAAAAGAAACCCTCATGAACGATATCCGCCGCACTATTTTGTGGGTGATTTTTGGCTTTTCCATGGTGCTGCTATGGGACAAATGGCAGATTCACAATGGCAACGCGCCGACATTTTTCCCCGGCCCACCCAGCGCAGTTAGCACGGCTGCGCCTGACGCTTCCAAAGCAGCGGCCTCGGATGCCAGCGTACCCAGTTCTGTGCCGGTGGCTGCAGCACCGGCAACTGCCAATGCCCCGGCGAAGCTGGAGTCTGGCCCGCTTGCGCGCGGCGAACGCATCCGCGTGATCACCGATGTGTTGTCGCTAGAGTTTGACACCTTGGGCGGCACCTTGGTGGGCTCAGAATTCCTGAGATATGGCGAGTCCGGTGACAAAAACAAAGCTTTCAAGCTGCTCGATGAAAGCAAAGAGCGTATCTACCTGGCCCAGTCCGGCGTGGTGGCGGGCGCGGTGCCGGGTAACTTCCCGACGCACAAAACGCCCATGGCTTTTTCCGGCGCGACGCAGCTCAAAGACGGGCAGGACAGCCTGCAGCTCACTTTCAGCTCGCCCGATGTGGGCGGCATCAGCGTGGTCAAAACCTATACGCTGCACCGGGGCTCTTATGCCGTCCAAGTCAGCCACGCGCTGAGCAACCATTCGGACGCCCCCATCGCGCCGCAGCTGTATTTGCAACTGCTGCGTGATGGCAACAAGCCTGCGGGCGAGTCGTCTTTTTACTCCACCTTCACCGGCCCTGCGGTCTACACCGAGGCCAAGAAATACCAGAAAGTGGAATTTGCTGACATCAAAAAGAAAAATGCGGAGTACGAAAAGCAGTCCAGCAATGGCTATATCGCCATGGTGCAGCATTACTTTGCCAGCGCTTGGATACTGCCCGAGGGCGTGAGCCGCACCATTTCGCTTGACGGCGTGGACATGCCTGGCACGTTGGCAGACTGCTGCTACCGTGCAGCCATGGTGGCGCCTGTCGAGGCGATTGCACCAGGCACCAGCCGCAGTATCGAGGCCACGTTGTTTGTCGGCCCGCAGGAAGAAAAAATGCTCGAGGCGCTGACGCCCGGTCTGGAGCTGCTCAAAGACTACGGCTGGCTCACCATCCTGTCCAAGCCCCTGTACTGGCTGCTCGACCGTTTGCATGGCGTGCTGCAAAACTGGGGCTGGGCGATTGTTGCCTTGGTATTGCTGCTCAAAATCGCGTTCTATTGGCTCAACGCCAAGGCTTACTCCAGCATGGCCAAGATGAAGGCGATCAACCCCAAGATCATGGAGATGCGGGAGCGCCTCAAAGACAACCCGCAGCAAATGCAGCAGGAGATGATGCGCATTTACCGCGAGGAAAAAGTCAACCCCATGGGCGGCTGCTTCCCTATCATGGTGCAAATTCCGGTGTTCATCGCGCTGTACTGGGTGCTGCTGTCCACGGTGGAAATGCGCAGCGCGCCCTGGGTTTTGTGGATTACCGATTTGTCGGCGCCGGACACCTCTCTGGGGATTTGGTTTGGTGTTCCGATTGGCGTATTACCCATTGTGATGACTTTGACCTCGCTGATTCAAACTGCCCTCAACCCGGCGCCACCGGACCCCATGCAAGCCAAATTGATGTGGATGATGCCGCTGGTCTTTAGCGTGATGTTCTTCTTTTTCCCCTCGGGACTGGTGCTGTACTGGATTACCAACAACATTTTGTCGATTGCGCAGCAGTGGATTATTAACACCCGCATGGGCGTGCCGCCGGAATTTAATTTGCCCAAGTTCAGATAAGCGGACCGCTACCGCCAGATGCCACAAGGCCGCGCAAGCGGCCTTGTTGGTTTGAAGGCGCGACGCTTGTGCCACTGCGCGGGGCGCGCAGATAATGGGCGCGTCCGCAAAAAGCCCCAATCCATGCTCGCCCGCCACCACGACCCGATTCTGGCCATTGCCACGGCGCCCGGCCGCGCCTCGGTGGGCATCGTGCGCGTCAGCGGCAAAGACTTGCGCCCGCTGCTCAAAGCCTGGTTCGGGCACAGCCTGGAAGCGCGCCACGCGCACTACCTGCCCTTCAATGACGCCCAGGGCGGCCCCATAGACCACGGTCTGGCCCTTTATTTCCCGGCACCGCATTCTTTTACCGGCGAAGATGTGCTGGAGCTGCAAGCCCATGGCGGGCCGGTGGTGCTGCAACTGCTGCTGGCGCGTTGCCTGGAGCTCGCAAGCGGCAGCGATGAGCAGGGCGCACCTTGCCTGCCTAGGCTGCGCCTGGCGCAAGCGGGTGAATTTAGCGAGCGTGCATTTCTGAACGACAAGATCGACCTGGTGCAGGCCGAGGCCATTGCCGACCTGATAGACGCCAGCACCGAGGCCGCTGCGCGCAGCGCGGTGCGCTCGCTGGCCGGGGATTTTTCGCGTGAGGTGGACCAGCTGCGCGACGGCCTGGTACGCCTGCGCCTGTTGGTGGAGGCGACGCTCGATTTTCCGGAAGAGGAGATCGACTTCTTGCGCAAGTCCGACGCCCAAGGGCAATTGGATGGACTGCACGCGGCGCTGTCCAAAGTACTGGGCGCCGCCCGCCAGGGCGCCTTGCTGCGCGACGGCATACGCGTGGTGATTGCCGGCCAGCCCAATGCCGGCAAATCCTCGCTGCTCAATGCCCTGGCCGGTGCCGAGCTGGCCATCGTCACACCGATTGCCGGAACTACCCGCGACAAGGTGCAAGAGACGATACAAATCGAGGGCGTGCCGGTCCATGTGATCGACACCGCCGGACTGCGCGAGGGCGCTGACGAGGTGGAAGCCATTGGCATTGCGCGTGCTTGGGACGCGGTGCTGCAAGCCGACGCCGTGGTGTTTTTGCATGACCTGACGCGCGCCACGGTGCCGCAATACCAGGCCGATGACGCGCGTATTGCCGCCACTTTGGGCCATAAATTAGCCGCAACCGTTCCGGTCATCGACGTTTGGAACAAATGCGATGCGCAGGCGCCCGACGCGCAAGTGCCGGGCCTGCGCCTGTCGGCCAAAACCGGGCAAGGCCTGGATAGCCTGCGCCAGCCTTTGCTGGAAATTGCTGGGTGGCAAGCAGGCGCAGAAGGTGTTTCCATGGCACGCCAACGCCATGTACAGGCGCTCAGCCAGGTAAGTGCGCATTTGTACCTCGCCCACGCCCATTTACGCGCGCAGGCGCAGGCGCTGGATTTATTGGCCGAGGAGTTGCGACTGGCGCAAAACGCGCTGAACGAAATCACCGGCGCCTTTAGCTCCGACGACTTACTCGGCGTGATTTTTTCCAGCTTTTGTATTGGGAAGTAAGCGATGGACGCCGTTGAAACAAGCACCCATGGCAGCTGTATGTGCGGCGCTTTGCACTACCGGGTCAGCGGGCCGCTTCGCCCGAATAATTGGCCTCACTGGCACACGCCTGCACCCGAACGCAGAGGGTCCGCCTAGCTTCAAGCGCGTGCCTAGGGCTCAATGCCCGGCGAAGTCCAGCAGGGTGAAAAGTGGCATGCCGGTGGCGCGCAATTTGTCGGAACTGCCGAGTTCAGGCAGGTCCACGATGGCGGCGCCTTCCATCACGATAGCGCCGAGTTTTTCGAGTAATTTTTTGCCTGCCATCATGGTGCCGCCGGTGGCGATCAAATCGTCCAGGTATTCGGTAACGTGGGTGTGTTGCATAAAGTCGGCTATCAAACAGGGGTTGGTGAGAGCGGGCCGCAGTCCCCGCGCTCCGCTGTCATCCAATGCCTATTGTCACCGCTGCGCAAGCCTGTGCGGCCTGCCATTAGCTTGCGCCGGCGCGCATTTGACGCAGCCCGCGCGTTGATCGTTGTTATGCGCCTAGTGGCTGCATGCACGGCATTTGGAGGCGGCACCAGTAGGCCTGCCTAAAATGCCCGGATGCAAGCTCCCGTCACGCCATCCTTAGCGACAGCACCAGGCTCGGTCACAGCGCGTGCGATTGCCATGGCGCACACCACCTTCGACATTGAAGCGGCGGCCATCTTGGGGCTCAAAGCCCAAGTGGGCGACAGCTTTGCGCAGGCCGTCGCCCTGTCGCTGTCCATCAGCGGACGTGTGGTGGTGATGGGCATGGGTAAGAGCGGGCATATAGGCCGCAAGATTGCAGCAACCTTGTCCTCCACCGGTACTCCGGCCTTGTTTGTACACCCGGCCGAGGCCAGCCATGGCGACCTGGGCATGGTGACGCCCCAGGATTTGGTACTGATGATTTCCAATAGCGGCGAATCCGACGAGATCAACGCGATTGTGCCGGTACTCAAGCGCCTGGGCACGCCGCTGATCGCTATGACCAGCAACGGGCAATCGAGCATGGCACAGTACGCCACGCTCTGGCTGAACACGGCAGTAGCCAAAGAGGCCTGTCCACTCAACCTGGCACCGACCGCCAGCACCACGGCGCAACTGGCGATGGGTGATGCGCTGGCAATGGCGCTGTTAGAGGCGCGCGGCTTTCAAGCCGAAGACTTTGCCCGCTCCCACCCGGGCGGCGCGCTAGGACGGCGCTTGCTAACCCACGTGAGCGATGTGATGCGCACTGGCGATGCCTTACCGCAGGTAGGACCAAGGGCCAGCTTCAGTGCCTTGATGCGCGAAATGAGCGCCAAAGGATTCGGTGCCACTGCAGTGGTCAACGAAGACCAGCAGGTAGTGGGCATATTCACCGACGGTGATTTGCGCCGCTTGGTGGAGCAAGGCCTTGACCTGCGAGAAAAAACGGCTGCCGATGTCATGCACACCAAGCCGACAACCATTTTGCAAGACGCCCTCGCGGTTGATGCCGTGGAGCTCATGGAGAGCCGACGCATCAATACCGTTTTGGTGGTGGATAGGCTAGGTCACTTGATCGGCGCGCTTACTTCCAACGACTTGATGCGGGCGAAGGTGATTTGATGTCCGGCGATTCCCGCTTCTCCGAAGCCTTGTTGGCGCGCGGCCGCACGATCAAGGTCTTGCTGCTCGATGTGGACGGCGTGCTCACCGACGGCGGTCTGTTTTATTCAGCACAAGGGGAGACGCTCAAACGCTTTAATACGCTGGACGGGCATGGCCTGAAGATGCTGCGCAGCGCAGGGATAACTACCGCGGTGATTACCGGCCGCGATTCCGAACCGCTGCGTGCGCGCTTAGCTGCGTTGGGCATAAGCCATGCACGCTACGGTATAGACGACAAACGTCCGGCAGCGCAAGCTATTCTGGCTGAGCTGCAACTCGATTGGAGCCAGGCTGCGGCCATGGGCGACGACTGGCCGGACTGGCCCATGATGCAAGAGGCTGCGCTGCGCTGCGCGCCGTCCAATGCCCACCACGAGCTGCTGGTACGCGCTGACTTTGTCAGCCAGAGCCAAGGCGGTCAGGGCGCAGTGCGTGAAGTGTGTGACCTACTGCTTAGCGCCACGGGTCACTACCCATCCATCGCTGCGAAGTACGCACTGTGATCCGGCTGCTTGCCATTGTTATAGACCGCTTTGTGCTGGCGCTGCCACTGCTGATGGTGGCCATGCTGGCGCTGGGCAGCTATTGGATGGTACGCAGCGCGCCCGGCGTGGACACCGGTGAATTGCCCAGGCCGCCGGACGACACGCCGGACTATTTGATAGAAGGTTTCACCGTACAAAAATTTGACGCCAAGGGGCAGCTGAGCGCTTTATTACAAGGCGCATCGGCGCAGCGTTTGCCCGATGCGCCTTGGATCGAGATTCAAAAACTCACTTTCCGCTCGACCGATACGCAAGGGCAAATCAAATGGGCCTCGGCAGACCAGGGTTTGAGTAGCCCGGACAACAATGAATTTCAGTTAAGCGGGCGGGCCCGCATGGTGCGCGAAGCCCATCCCATGGGCGACTATCCGCGCCTGGAGATTCGTGGAGATTTTTTACATGTGTGGACCGAGCCCGAGAAGGTCGAGTCGGACCGCCCGGTGCAATTGATCCATGGCAAGCATCGCATCCGCGCCAATAGCCTGCAATACGATGGCAGCACCCGCACGCTGCAAATGGACGGGCGCGTGCAAGCGATCTTGGTCAACGAGGACAGCAAGCCATGAACATGCCAGGCCAAGGCTTGGTGTTCATTACCGGTGCATCCA
>CAMCJY010000067.1 GCA_945875225.1 Comamonas sp. lk
AGCTTTGGCCATGGCATACAAACAAATCCCAGCTGCGATGGCCTCTTGCGGCGCACCCGCTCTTTCTTCTATCTGTGCCTCGTTCAAATTGCGCTGCCCTAGCGCGCCTGTCCTTTGGGCCTGTCTCGCGACGGACATCTTTGGACCCCTTGGTCGGATCCAATCGCCTAATGGGAAATCTTTATTTGGTACGACATGGGCAAGCCTCCTTCGGGAAGGCCGACTACGACAACTTGAGCGATCTGGGTAGGCAGCAAAGCTTGCGCCTGGGTCAGTATTTCAAGCATCGGCGCTTAGCTTTTGATATGGTCATCATGGGCAGCCTGCGGCGCCACACCCAGACCTGGGAGGCTATTGCGCAGGGTGCTGGCTTTGACCATAAGCCCCTGGTGTGGACTGGCCTTGACGAATATGACAGTGAGGCAGTGGTCAAGGCCATCCATCCCGCTCGCTTGGAAAAGCCCGATACGCCGGAACTTTACAAGCAGCATTTCCGACTGCTGCGTGACGGGCTCAGGGCATGGATGTCCGGCACAACGCATCCGCTCGGAATGCCGGACTATCCGTCTTTTGTACAAGGCGTCGTTGGCGCACTAGACCATGTGCGCACCAGCAATTGTTCAAACGTGCTAATCGTCAGCAGCGGTGGGCCAATTTCCACTGCCGTCGGGCAGCTATTGGGTACTTCTGCGGAAACGACTATTGAGCTCAATTTTCGAATCCGAAATACCTCGATCACCGAGTTTTCTTTCAACCCAAAGCGCCATGTGCTACTGAGCTACAACCATTTGCCGCACCTGGAAGAGCCAGCCTACACGGACTGGCACACTTACGCTTGAGGCCGGGTCGCGCCGCGTAGTGTCACGACTTTTACCTCACCAAGGAATGGACTTCTCACTTGGCGGCATGCTTGCCGCCTCCGGCTTCACTTTGCAATGCGCGTAAAAGTGAGAAGGCACCTCAATGGGCAGCGTTATTCAAGGTGCTTAAGTCAAGACGCTCGATCTCCGACAGCAGCGCGGCCAGCGAGCGACCGGCTGCCTCTAAGACCTTATCGCCTTTGTCAACCGTGGCCGCGGCCGCGTTACCGACTGCGCCAGCGGGGTTGTAATCCTGCATTTGCCAAGCAAACTTAGCCGTCTTGCCGTTTCCAAGAATGTCAAAGCTGCTTGCGCGAATTTGGGCATTGGAGGGGAAATGCGAGGCCGCCGCCATGTTGACGTGCTGCGGATGAATGGCCAGCATTATGGACGTCTCAAGATCGCCGGCATGGACACCAAAGCGCTGCTCTTGGGCACTAAACAGGCTGCTTAAGTCCTCGCCATGCGGGTCCGCAAGCGGAAGTGCATCCCAATTGACACTAAAAACCATCATGTCAAGACGGGCGCGAAGGTCACGCGCAACCGGGTCCATTAGATTGGCCTGGCCTCCGTGGGCGTTAAAGATGAGCATTTTGCGTACGCCGGTGGCTGCAACGCTTTCGGCCAACTCGGTCCAGACGCGCAAAACCGTCTCTGCCTTGAGGGTGAGGGTGCCGGCAAAACGCGCATGCTCGGGGCTAAAGCCCACGGCCTGCGTCGGTAAAAACAAGGCCTTAGAGTGGGCAGGCAGATGTGCAATGGCCGCATGAATAACGCCATCAACAATGGCGCTATCCACTTTCAGCGGCAGGTGCGGCCCATGCTGTTCCGTGGCTGCCACCGGCAGAACTGCCACTACCTCACGGATAGCGCCACTCGCTTGCAAAGCCCGAAAGTGCGTTGTCGCACAATCAGCCCAAAACGGCGATGGATGGACCTTGCTAAGTGGCATGTGAAGATCTTTCTAGGCTAGGGGATGCGGGCTGTGGGTCTAAGGCGGCCAGATGCCGGCGCTGCCTGCCGCTATGGCGCGCGGAGCTTTCCCCAAGCGCAGATTGTGCCGTTTTGGCGCGGGTTAATTCGGATTGAAGGACTAGCGGTTTAGCACGGGCGCCGCTACCTCGGTAGTCAGCCAATAAGGCTGCGTGCACGGTCGACGCCGGCAAGGCGCGCACCTCGGTAAGGTAGGCATACAGGGCATCAACCAGGGCCTCAGGGCTGATGCCACTGGTACGTGTCGTGGTGACCCACAGCGAACGGGAAAAGTCAGCGAATGCCGCAAACGCCGACGGACCCTTTAGAAGCAGCGGCAAGCTGGCGGGAAATCGCCCAGAATTGGCGATCAAATCCCAATACCGTGCCAAGCGCGTAAAGGCTACTACTTGCTCGGGCGACAGCGCATCCGTTTGAATGACCACGTAAGGCGGACTATCCTGAAAAACCATCGCAGGGCCTGCGCTCAGGGCGAGCGGGGTTCCACGCAAGCGTTTGAGCAGGCCGAGTTGAATTTCATGCGGACCCCAGGCCCAAAGCGTGTCAAAGCCCGCAGCAAAACTCTCCCAGCTCTCGCCAGGCAGGCCGAATATCAAGTCGGTGTGCAAGTGCGCGTGGCTCTGTGTGGCGAGCCAGTCAATATTGGCGCGCGTTTTGTCCGTATCCTGGCGTCTTGCAATGGCTTTTTGGACTTGCGGATTAAGGCTCTGGATGCCAATTTCAAACTGCAAACTCCCTGGCGGGAAACGCGTGATACAGGATTTAAGGCTATCGGGCAGGTGATCCGGTATCAGCTCGAAATGAACAAACAAAGCGTCCTGTGGGTCACGCGCAATAAGATCCAAAAAAAACTCCAGTATGCGCACCGATGCATCCACCTTCAAATTAAAAGTGCGGTCCACAAACTTGAAGGTACGCGCGCCGCGCGCATAGAGCGACTGTAAATGGGCAATGAAGGGCTCAAGCTCAAAAGCCCAGGCCGTTTTGTCTAAGGCACTCAGGCAAAACGCGCACTTGAAGGGGCAACCGCGGGACGCCTCCACATAAAGCACACGATGCGCTAGGTCATCGGCGGTGTAATAGTCATAGGGGAAGTCCAATTCAGCCAAAGGCGCTTGCACACCTGCAATGACTTTCATCAAGGGCTTGGGTCCGTGGATGAGTGCGTGGCAAAGACGGGGAAAGCTGACGTCCCCCCAGCCAGTAATTAGGTAATCGGCCTGCGCCACGATGGCTTGATGTTCCCATTCATGGCTGACTTCGGGGCCGCCTAGGACCAGCCGAATGTCCGGTCGCTGGTCCTTTAGCAGACGCATCACTGCCAGAGTTTGCTCCACGTTCCAGATATACACACCAAAGCCAATAATATGCACACCCTGGGCATCCCAGGGTCCGCATTGGACGACTAAATCATCCACGATCTTTTTGGCAGCGCTGTGGATGGTGAACTCGTGCAAGCTGGTGCAAAGTGTCAAATCCGGCCCACCGTAGCGCTCCATATTGGCCCGCAGATAACGCAGGCCCAGTGAGGCGTGCATATATTTGGCGTTCAGGGTCACGAGAAGAATGCGGTGTGGCATGGCCTTATTATGGAAGCATGGCTGGCGCGCAAGCGGAAACCTTCTTTCGCTGGGACAATAGTGCATTCGGTGGCCTAAGCGGCCACCCGCCTTTGGTCCGTTTTGGTGCGCCTAGGCTTGCATTTCCTTATTTGTCTATGCAATTGATGAGTTTTTATCGCTTCTTTTGGGGTCTTTTACGATCCGCAAGAGCCCATGCATGCCAGGCTCTCATGCTGCTTTTGCTGCTGGGCAGCGCAGGCCTGGCCACTGGCAAGGCTTTGGGGCAGGCCGGTGCCGTGGTGCAATATCCTGAATTGCGGGCCGAGTTGGTGGCCTACGCCCCCCAAGGCATTGGCCCAGGCAAACCATTCAGCCTGGGCTTGCTGCTGGACCACCAGCCCCAATGGCACACCTACTGGGTCAATCCTGGCGATTCCGGTTTGCCTACCGAATTGCAATGGGACTTGCCAAAGGGTGCACAAGCAGGCGCCATTGACTGGCCGGTCCCCAAAAAAATTAAGATTGGCGCGCTGGCCAATCTAGGCTACGAAGGGCAGGTCCTACTTCCCGTCCAGGTGCAATTACCCAAAGGGTTTAAAGCCGAAGCGGACAGTTTCACGGTGCGCCTGCATGCGTCTTGGCTGGTATGCCGTCAGGAATGTATACCGCAAGAAGGTGATTTCGCTTTGGTAATTCCGGTTCAAGGGTCGTCCACCTTCCACGCCGCTTTATTTGAAGCAGCAGTCCAAAAGCGGTCTGCAAGTTTTGGAGGGCAGGTTCACAGCGAGTTTGTCCCTGAGGGTCTGCTATTGCGTGTCCAAGGCTTACCCCAGGACTGGCATGGCGAGGCGATTGCGGCCTTTCCTGAAGTTTCCTCGGTTTTCGCAAGCCCTTTGCTGCCGGACCCGCAAGACAAGGTAGCCGTATCAACCGCAGCCGGCGAGAAACCCTTTGCAGCTGCCACGCAGCTATGGGCGGGCGATACCTGGACCGCGCTATTGCCGTTTTCACCCCAGCGTGTGGGCGGGCCCGACAGACTCGCTTTTGTTTTCTCCTATGGAGCTAACTCAGTGCGCGCCACCTTGGATGCACCGGGCAAATGGCCTGACGCCGCCCTCAAAACACCAGAGGGTCTGCCCACTAAACAGACACTCCTACCAGGCGAAAACGGGGCGTCGGATATTGCGCCGGGCGCTAGCAAACTCGCCTTTTGGGGCGCTGTTTTGGCAGCTTTCGTCGGTGGTTTGCTACTCAATTTAATGCCCTGCGTTTTTCCTGTGCTGGCGCTCAAGGCACTTGGCTTGGCCAGCTTACAGGGCACTGCGCAGCAGCGCAGGGCCCAGGCCTTGGCCTATACCGGCGGAGTGCTGCTGTCGATGGCGATTTTGGGCGCCCTGCTATTGGGCCTGCGCGCGGGTGGCCAGGCGCTGGGCTGGGGGTTTCACTTGCAATCCCCTGTTTTTATCGCGGTACTGGCGACCTTGTTCACGCTGATTTGCCTGAATTTGATGGATTTGCTCGATGTGTCCAGACTGGTTCCCAGCCGCCTGGCGGGGATACAACTGCATAACCCGACGACCGATGCCGCGCTCTCGGGCGTTCTGGCGGTTGCGGTCGCTTCGCCCTGCACCGCGCCTTTCATGGGCGCGTCTTTGGGCCTGGCAATGGCATTGCCCGGCTGGCAAGCCATGGTTATTTTTGTGGCGCTTGGCTTAGGGCTGGCGCTTCCCTACGCGCTGGTCAGTAACAGCGAGGCCTTGGCGCGCCAACTGCCCAAACCCGGCCCCTGGATGGAGCACTTACGCCGGTTTATGGTCTTCCCGATGGCGGCGACAGTCGTTTGGCTGGTATGGGTCTTGGCGCGTATGGCAGGCTTGGATGTTGCCGCCATGCTGGTGGCACTGCTTTTGTGCCTATCTATGTTTTTCTGGGCTTTGCGTTTGCCTGGCCGTGCTGCACTGGGCTTTGGCGCAGTGGCGCTCATTGCTTTCGTGGTAACCGGGAGCATTGCCTTGCGCATCGCCTCGCAAGCGAACACACCTGCTTTATCTGGGCAAGGCAGTGCCGCGTCGAACGTGTGGGGCAATTGGTCAGTTCAGGCGGAGCAGGATGCATTAGCCTCCGGCCATCCTGTATTTGTTGACTTCACCGCCGCCTGGTGCATCACCTGCCAGTACAACGAGCAACAGGTCTTGTCCAAACCGCAGGTACAGCAAGCATTTGCTGAAAAAAAGGTGGTGTTGCTGCGGGCCGATTGGACCAGGCGGGATGCCGCCATCAGCCAGGCCTTGCAGCAACTGGGCCGCAGCGGGGTGCCGGTTTATGTTTTGCAGCGTCCGGGAAAAACACCGGTGCTAATGTCTGAATTGCTGAGCACGGACGAATTGTTGGCCGCGCTAGCTGACATTTAGGCGGCTGACGCGATTAAAGCAATGGAGGCAATGTGCGTAAGAGCCCGCGCGCGCAGAGAGTGATGGCGTTTGGCTTGGCCCTGGCGGCGATTAGGCTGTCAAAATGGGTCAAAATCATTCATTTAGACCTTCTCCCGCCATGAACACCTCCGCTTTGCCGCTTACCGACCCCTCGCTTGACGCCACCTTATCGTCTGTAGAAAACCCGCATTTTTTGCGCGCCTGCCTGCGGATGAGCACGCCCTATACCCCGCTGTGGCTGATGCGCCAAGCCGGGCGCTACCTGCCCGAATACCGGGCCACCCGAGAAAAAGCCGGGAGTTTTATGGGCTTGGCTACCAATCCGGACTACGCTACCGAAGTAACGCTCCAACCCCTTGACCGCTTTGCGCTGGATGCCGCCATCCTGTTTAGTGACATCCTCACCATTCCGGATGCTATGGGCCTGGGTTTGACTTTTACCCAAGGTGAAGGGCCCCGGTTTGCCTCCCGTGTCTCGGATGAGGCGGCCGTTGACCGGCTAGGCGTGCCCGATATGGACAAGCTGCGCTATGTATTTGACGCCGTAAGCAGCATTCGAAAAGCCTTAACACTGCCCAGTGGCCTGTCCCGCGTGCCGCTGATCGGGTTTTCCGGCAGTCCTTGGACGCTGGCCTGCTACATGGTCGAAGGCGCGGGCTCGGATGATTACCGGCTGGTAAAAACCATGATGTACGCCAGACCCGATTTAATGCACCGTATCTTGGCCATCAACGCGGACGCGGTAGCAGCCTACCTCAATGCCCAGATTCAGGCGGGCGCCCAGGCAGTGATGGTTTTCGATAGCTGGGGCGGCGTGCTGGCAGACGGCGCGTTTCAAAAATTCAGCTTGGCCTACACCGCACGGGTGCTGAGCCAGTTACAGCGCCTAGGCCCGCAAGGGCAGATTATTCCGCGCATCGTCTTTACCAAAGGCGGCGGACCCTGGCTAAAAGCCATGGCCGAACTCGATTGCGAAGTGCTGGGTTTGGATTGGACTACCAATCTGGGCACGGCCCGTGCACACGTTGGTGGCGCTGCGGGCGGACCGGGCAAGGCGCTGCAAGGCAATATCGACCCAATCGTGTTGTTTGCCCCCCCCGAAAAAATTGCCGATGAGGTCAAGCGTGTGCTAGACAGTTTTGGCACGGCACACCAGGGACCCGGCGTGGCACCCAGCCTCATTTTCAACCTGGGCCATGGGATCAACCAATTCACGCCGCCTGAACATGTGGCCGCATTGGTGGAAACAGTACACGCACATTCGCGCACCTTGCGCACCTAATTTCGACGCCGTCTTCGTGTTTAGCCAGTGTTGCGCTTGACGCGCACGACATCCACGCCAAGTTGCTTTAACTTGCGGTAAAGATGGGTGCGCTCCAGCCCAGTTTTATCGGCAACCCGGGTCATAGACCCCAACTCTTTAGCCAGGTGAAACTCGAAGTAGGACCGCTCAAAATCATCTTTGGCTTCGCGCAAAGGGCGATCCAGGTCAAAGGCCTGACTGGCCACCGGGATCTGGTTTTCGTCGGCGGCAGCGGACACCGCCTCGCCAAGTGGCGACACCTGCATGGCGCGCAGCAGACGGGGATCTCGCTGTTGCGCAAAACTCTTGGTCAGACCTTGCTCTACTGAATTGAGTAGTTTTTGCAAGGTCACCGGCTTTTCTAGAAAAGCCATTGCGCCTATCTTGGTGGCCTCTACAGCCGTTTCAATCGTCGCATGCCCGCTCATCATGATTACCGGCATGGTGAGCAAGCCGGTGCTGGCCCACTCCTTGAGCAAGGTCACGCCATCGGTGTCAGGCATCCAGATATCCAGCAAAACCAGGTCCGGCCGCTCCCGCAAGCGCGCCGCACGCGCCTGCGCTGCGTTTTCGGCCAGCTCCACCGCATGCCCCTCGTCATTGAGAATCTCTGAGAGCAGATCCCGGATACCGTGTTCATCATCGACGACCAAAATGTTTGCCATGGTTATGCTGGGCCCGAAATAGTATTTTCCAAATTTTTAACGTTTGCCACGCAGCCTAATGATAACGAGACTTGGGCGCCAAGTACGGACGCACCACTCATCCGGTTACTAATTTCAATGCGGCCCCCATGGTCGTCGGCAATTTTCTTGACTACGGCCAGGCCCAGGCCGGTACCACTGCGCTTGGTGGTGACATAGGGTTCGAAGGCGCGTTTTAAAATGTGCTCGGGAAATCCGCCGCCCTGGTCCAGGACAATCAGCCGCACGCGCCCGGAGCTGGCGGTAAATTGGGTGCGTACCACCAGTTCCGTCGTATCGGCTGCAAGACTGTGCGGGCTGTGCACCGCTTCTTCCAACTTCAGCGTCGTCGCATCCAAGCCGTTTTGCAGAAGATTGTGCAAAACTTGGCGCAATTGCTGCGGATCGCCCAAGACCGCAGGGATACCCGCCTCAAGCTCCAGCCGGATAGGGATGGGCGACGACTCGTACAAATGCAACACCCCGTCGACCAATTCATTGAGATCGACCGCCTCTAATTGCGCCGCTGGCAGGCGCGCGTAGTCTCTGAAATCGTTGACCAAGCGTTTCATCGCATCGACCTGCTCAACAATGGTCTTCACCGACTTGGCCAGCACCTGCTGCTCTGCCGCCTCGAGCTTGCCGGTCAACCTGCGCTCCAGGCGTTCGGCAGAGAGTTGAATCGGTGTCAGCGGGTTTTTAATCTCGT
>CAMCJY010000068.1 GCA_945875225.1 Comamonas sp. lk
TGCGAAGGCAGCGAAGTCAAAACCGTCGAAGGCCTGGCCAGCGGCGGCGTGCTGCATGCGCTGCAAGACGGCTTTTACAAAGAGCATGGCCTGCAATGCGGCTATTGCACCCCGGGCATGCTGATGCGCGCTTACCGCCTGTTGCAAGACAACCCCAACCCCACCGAGCAGGAAGTGCGCGTGGGCATGTCGGGCAATTTGTGCCGCTGCACCGGCTACCAAAACATCGTCAAATCGGTTTTGCACGCCGCAGCCGCGCTGCGCGATGCCCAACCCGTCGCCGCTTAACACCCCAGACCGAAGGAGACCTTCATGAATGCACCCCTGAGTGACCGCGAAAAAGCCCTGATGGGCATGGGCGATTCACGCCTGCGCAAGGAAGACGCCCGCTTTATCCAAGGCAAGGGCAATTATGTCGATGACATCAAGCTGCCCGGCATGGTGCATATGGACATCGTGCGCGCTTCGGTAGCGCATGCGCGCATCAAGCGCATCAACAAAGAAGCTGCGCTCAAGATCCCCGGCGTGATCGCGGTCTTGACCGCTGACGATTTGAAGCCGCTCAAACTGCACTGGATGCCCACGCTGGCTGGTGATGTGCAAGCGGTATTAGCCGATGAAAAAGTGCACTTCCAGATGCAGGAAGTCGCCGTGGTGATTGCCGAAGACCGCTACAGCGCCGCCGATGGCGTGGAAGCCGTGGAAGTGGAGTACGAAGAGCTCGAAGCCGTGGTCGACCCGTTTGAAGCACTCAAGCCCGGCGCACCGGTGCTGCGCGAAGACCTGGCCGGTAAAACCGAAGGTGCACACGGCAAGCGCTACCACCACAACCATATCTTTACCTGGGAAGCCGGCGACAAAGCCGCTACCGACGCCGTGTTTGCTAGCGCGGCCGTGACGGTGTCGCAAGACATGCACTACCCGCGCGTGCACCCCTGCCCGCTGGAGACCTGTGGCGCGGTCGCGTCCTTTGACCCGATACGTGGCGAACTCACTACCTACCTCACCAGCCAGGCGCCGCATATTGTGCGCACCGTGGTGTCCATGCTCTCGGGCATCCCGGAATCGAAAGTGCGCATTATCTCGCCCGATATCGGCGGCGGCTTTGGCAACAAAGTGCCGATTTACCCCGGTTATGTCTGCGCTATCGTGGCCTCCATCGTGCTGGGCCGTCCGGTCAAGTGGGTGGAAGACCGCATCGAGAATTTGTCCTCCACAGGCTTTGCCCGTGACTACCACATGAGTGGCGAGCTGGCCGCCACCGCCGACGGCAAAATTCTGGCGCTGCGCACCAATGTGATTGCCGACCACGGCGCCTTTGACGCCTGTGCCGACCCGACCAAATTTCCGGCGGGCATGTTCCATATCTGCACCGGCAGCTATGACATCGCCAATGCGTATTGCAAGGTCGATGGCGTCTATACCAACAAAGCCCCCGGTGGCGTGGCCTACCGCTGCTCCTTCCGGGTTACCGAAGCGGTGTACTTGGTTGAGCGCATGGTCGATGTGCTGGCGCAAAAACTGGGCATGGACAAGGCCGAAATTCGCGCGAAAAACTTTATCAAGCGCGAACAGTTTCCCTACCACTCGGCAATGGGCTTTGACTACGATTCGGGCGACTACCAAACCGCCTTGGACAAAGTGCTTGATGCGGTGGACTACAAAGCGCTGCGCGCTGAGCAAGCGGTTAAACGCGCCGACCCAAACTGCCCCACGCTCATGGGTATCGGCCTGGTGACCTTTACTGAAGTAGTGGGCGCGGGCCCGAGCAAAATCTGCGACATCCTGGGTGTGGGCATGTTTGACTCCTGCGAAATCCGGGTGCACCCCACAGGCAGCGCGATTGCACGTATGGGCACGATCTCGCAAGGCCAGGGCCACCAGACTACTTACGCGCAAATCATCGCGACCGAACTGGGTATTTCTTCGGAAATCATCCAGGTCGAAGAGGGCGATACCAGCACCGCGCCTTATGGCCTGGGCACCTATGGCTCGCGCTCGACCCCGGTAGCCGGCGCGGCGATTGCGATGGCGGCGCGCAAAATCCACGCAAAAGCCAAGAAGATTGCAGCGCATTTGATGGAAGTGAGCGAAGCCGATCTGGAATGGGAAATCGATCGCTTCAAGGTGCGCGGTGACGATGCCAAGTACAAGACCATGACCCAGATTGCCTGGGCCGCTTACAACAGCCCGCCGCCCGGCTTGGAGCCAGGGCTGGAAGCCGTGCATTACTACGACCCGCCTAACTTCACTTTCCCCTTTGGTATTTACCTCTGCGTGGTGGATATCGACAAGGGCACGGGCGAGACCAAAATCCGCCGCTTCTATGCGCTGGACGATTGCGGCACCCGCATCAACCCCATGATCATCGAAGGCCAGATCCATGGCGGGCTGACCGAGGGCTATGCCGTGGCGATGGGTCAATTGCTGTCTTTCGACAAGCAAGGCAATATCCAGGGCAACTCGCTGATGGACTATTTCCTACCTACCGCCGTAGAAACACCGCATTGGGAAACCGACCACACGGTAACGCCTTCGCCGCACCACCCCATCGGTGCCAAAGGCGTGGCCGAGTCGCCGCACGTGGGCAGCATCCCCACCTTCACCAGCGCCATGGTGGACGCTTTTGCACACCTGGGCGTGACGCACTTCAACATGCCGCATACCGCTTACCGCGTATGGCAACAATTGAAGAAGTCGGGCGTTAACACCTGACACGCGGCTTTGCACCAACCCAGGGCCGGTGCGCGTAAGCGCACCAGCCCTTTTCCTTTTTTTAAACAGTAGAAAGTGCGCGCATGGAAGTCGTGATTGAAAAGCAGTACCCGGTGAGTGCGGGTATCCCCGCAGCCTGGGCCGTCTTGTCGGATATGCATGCCCTGGCCACTTGCATGCCCGGTGCGCAAATTACCGAAGACATTGACGCCACCCACTTCAAGGGCGGTGTGCGCGTGAAGGTCGGGCCCGCCGTGGCCGCATTTGCCGGCACGATTGAAATTCTGGCGCTGGACGCGGCCACGCATACCCTGAAGATGCTGGGCAAAGGCGCGGACAAAGGCGGCTCGTCGGCGTCCATGGAATTGACCGCTTCTTTGCTGCCCGGCGAGAACGGCCACTGCGTGTTGGCCGGCCATGCCGCAGTGATCGTGAACGGCAAATTCGCGCAGTTTGGCGGGCGCATGATGAACTCGGTATCCGACATGATCTTGGCGCAATTTGCCGAGGTGTTTTCGCAAAAGGCGCAAGCCTTGCAAGCCAGTGCGCCAGCGGATGCGGCGGATACCGCTGCCGCTGGCGCTCAGGCGCACCCAGCCAGCCCCGGTGCAGCAGCGCCCAGTGCCCCGGCCGCACCGTTGGTGGCGACCGAGTTCAATGCGCTGGGCTTGGTCTGGTCTTTGATCAAGCAATTTTTTGCCGGCCTGTTCGGCAAAAAGCCGAGGGCATGAGTCAGGCCACTGTGCCGCCTAGCCCGCAGGGCTTGCGCGAACAATTATTTGGCGCCGGGTATATCGCCGACGAGGACGTAGCCAGCCTGGTCTGGATGGCTTTGTCGCTGGAGCGGCCCATGCTGATCGAGGGCGAGGCCGGGGTGGGCAAGACGGCCATTGCTGCAGCTTGTGCACGTGCTTTGGGTCGCCCGCTGCTCCGTTTGCAATGCTATGAAGGCCTGGACCTAGGCCAAGCGGTGTATGAATGGAATTACAGCCGCCAGTTGCTGGAGATTCGCCTGACCGAAGTGGGCGCGGTCAGTGCCACCACAGGGGTCGCCGGTAGCGCTCAAGAGGCCCTGCGCAGCAATTTGTTTTCTGAAGAGTTTTTGCTGCAACGCCCTTTGCTGCAAGCCATACGCAGCGAAGTGCCTTGCGTCTTGCTGATTGACGAAATCGACCGCGCAGACGAGGCCTTTGAAGCGTTTTTGCTGGAGATGCTGTCCGAGTTTCAGATCAGTATTCCCGAATTGGGCACCCTGAGCGCACGCAGCAAACCGTTGGTGGTGCTAACCAGCAATGGCACCCGCGATTTATCGGACGCGCTGCGCCGCCGCTGCCTGTTCCATTACCTGGACTTTCCCAGCCTGGCGCGCGAAATGCACATTGTGCGCACCCTCGTGCCCGAAGCGGCGAGCCGCCTGGTGGAAGAGTCCGTGGCCTTTGTGCAGCGCCTGCGCAAAGAGGACCTGGACAAAACGCCCGGCATTGCCGAAACCCTGGACTGGGTGCGCGTGCTCTTCAAACTCGGCCTCCAAGAGTTGCCGCAAGACCCAGCGCTACTCAGCCATTCGCTGGCTGCGCTGCTGAAAACGCGTAATGACCGCTGGGGCGTGACGCCCGAACGCGTGGCCAAGCTGATAGACGGCCCGCGTATCGGCCAGGACGTGGGCGTGGCCGGCGGCTTGAAGTAAATAGGTACTCGGTCATGCTGCCCACCGCGACCGACCCGCGCCAGCAACTCGCTGATTTCGCGCACTATTTGCGCGAACACGGTTTTGCCTTGGGCTTTGCCGAAATCAATCTGATGCTGCGCGCCGCCAGCGCTTTGCCGCTGGCGCAGTGGAAACGCACCGAGGCCTTATGGCGCGCGATTGCCAGCGGCAGCCAAGCGCAATGGGCCAAGTACCCGGATTTGCACCAGGCCTTCTGGTTTCCGCACAAAGTGCGTGGCACCACGCGCACCTCGGGCCTGCAACACAAGCCGCGCCATTTACAGCAACTAGTGCAGCAAATGCACCAGGACATGGCGCAGCAAGCAGGCAACACGCCGCCGGGCCAGCCGCAATCGAGTCTGGGCCAGGCCGACGATGCGGCGGTGGGCGACAGCGAGAACGGCGGCGAAAGCCAACGTGCCCAAGCCGGTGCCAGCCGCCATGCCGCGCCCGATGAACGCGATTTCGCGGACTGGCTGCCCGGGGATCTGGACCGCTTTGAACCTCTGGTGCGCGCGCTCAAGCGGCGCATGCACACGCAGCTCACGCGCCGTCGCCAGCATGACTTGCACGCGGGCGCAGTGCATCTGCGCCGCTCCATGCGCGCGGCCCTGGCCAGCGGCGGCGAGCTGATTGCCCTGCACCGCACCCAAGCGCGCCGCCGCACCCCACGGGTGGCGGTGTTGGTCGATGTCAGCCGCTCGATGGAAGTGCATGCGCAATTTTTTCTGCGCCTAAGCCGCGCTTTTGTGGAAGTGCTGCAAGCGCGGGCCTTTGTGTTTCACACCCGGCTGGCCGAGGTGACACCCCTCATGAAACAGCGCAGCGAACGGGTGCAGGAAAAAATCAATGCGGTGACCTTTGGTTTTGGCGGCGGCACGCACATTGCGTCCTGCTTGCAAGAAGCGGTGGACTTGCACATGGGCCGCTGGTTGCGCCGCGGCGACGTGTTTTTGGTCTTTAGCGATGGTTACGACACCGACCCACCAGAGGCGCTGGGCGACTTGCTGGCGCGCCTGCATGCGCGCGGCGTGCGCGTCTGCTGGCTGCACCCGACCAGAGAGCTGCCGCAATCCGAAGCCATTCAAGGCGCACGACCGTTTATCCACCGCGCTATGCCGGCCCATAATCTGGCTAGCCTGGCGCGCCTACCCGACTTGCTGCGCAGCACACTTTTTTCCACCCACACACACAAGGCCTAAGCATGGGATGTTTACTCAAACAAGGTGGCGGACTCTATGCCCGCTTGCGCATAGGCGCCGTGCTGCGGGCCGCCGGCCAGGGCAGCCGCATGGGCGGTGTCGCCAAGTCGCTTATCACGCTGCAAGGCGTGCCCCTGATCAAGCGCCAGTTGATTGCGCTCAGTGGCGCGGGGGTCGATGAGGTGGTGGTGGTCACCGGCCATGCGCGCGATGCGGTTGAAGCCAGTATTGCGTCCTTTCCTGTGACCTTGGCCTACAACCCGGACTTTGCGCTGGGCCAGCAAAGCTCGGTGCGCTGCGGCCTGAATGCTTTGCGCGGTAATTTCGATGCAGTGCTGGTGGCCCTGGCGGACCAGCCGCTGTTAGGCGCTGCCGATTTGACGGAGTTGATAGCCGCCTTCAAAAAACGCGCCAGCGGCCATGTGCTGGTGCCTATGGTCGATGGGCAGCGCGGCAACCCCTTGGTGATGGACGATGTGGCGCTCGCCGACATCCGCGCAAGTAGCGTCAACTTGGCCTGCCGCAACTTTGTCGAAAACCAGCCCGCTTTGGTGCATCTGCACCACACCAGCAACACGCGCTTTGTCACCGACCTGGACACACTGCAAGACATCGAAGCCTTGGCCACGCGCACCGGCTGGAAGCTGGAGTTACCGCAAGCGCTGGCCGACGCGCAGGCATGAGCGAGGCCTTCACCGGACAATGGCCGGTGCCCATGGGACGGTACCGCTTTGCCGGTGCGGCCGATATCAACCCGGTGCTCTCGCGCGTGTTTGCCAGCATGCGCGCCACCGATGTGGCCCTGCACCCGGAGCGCGCTGGTGCGTTTTACGCCAGCGAGGATGATTTGCTCAACCGCGTAGACGTGCCCGAGTTCCGCGCGCTGGTGCAGTTCATCGTGCAGTCGCTGCAAGACACCGCGCAGCGCGCCAATGCGCAGGTCTGGCCACCGGGCCAGCAGCCGCTGCAATTGCTCCTTACCGGCGTATGGTTTCAGATTCAAAACGGCGCGGCTTTTCATGATGTGCACACCCACGGCAATTGCTCTTGGTCTGGCGTGTATTACCTGCAAATCGACCCGCCGGAAAAACGCGCCAAGCATGCGCAGTGGGGCGCGCAGAATGGCGTGACGCGCTTTTACAGCCCGATGTTTCCGCTGCTGGGCGGCGCGCACATGGACATGGGCAACGCCTTCATGCAAAACGCCACCCTAGACATCAGCCCGCAAGAAGGAGAGCTGGTACTTTTCCCTGCATTCTTGCCCCACAAAGCCATGCCTTACGAAGGCGCGCACGAGCGCATCATCCTGTCCTTCAACGCGCAAATCCACGCGCCGCAAGGCAACCAGATTTACCGCTACGCGGGAACTTGATGAGGGCAGGCTCAAGGCGCCACTTCTATCGCCTTCACCACAAATTTTCCGTCTTCGCGTACTGCCACAAAGCGCACTTTGTCGCCAGGCTTGGCTGCCTCTAGCAATGCCGGGTCTTTGACGGTAAAGACCATGGTCATGGGGGGCATGTCCAAGGATTTGATTTCGCCATGTTGGATGGTGATTTTCTGGTTGTCGCGGTCCACTTTGCGCACCTCGCCTTGTGCTTTGTCCTCGCTTTGTGACCAGGAAGCCGAGGGTAAAAATGTAAGAGATAGGAGTGCAAGGGACGCCAAAAAGCGAGTCGCTAATGCGGGCATGGTGTCGGCCTTCAGGGGTAAGCGTGGAAAACCGTGCTGCTGCCGTCCCTGGCAATGAGCAAGACTTTGAACGGGTCTTTGCGGCCTTGGTAGATCGCGCCGTCCATGCCCGGCGAACCCACCGGCATGCCCGGTACGGCCAGCCCCACGGCCTGCGGCTTTTCGCGCAGCAAACGGCGGATGTCTGTGGCCGGGACATGGCCTTCCAGCGCATAGCCCTGCACGCTGGCGGTGTGGCAAGAGCCTAGCGCATCAGGTATGCCCAGGCGCTTGCGCGCCGCATCGTTGCCCTGGTCATTGACCTTGACGCTAAAGCCTGCTTGCTTGAGGTGTGCGACCCAGTCCTTACAGCAGCCGCAATTCGGGTCTTTCCAGACCTCGACCGACACCGCCGCCTGCGCACCCATGACCGGTCCGGCCAGCAGTGCCAGGCCTATTTGCAGGCATTGGCGGCGCGTGGTTTTAGTGCTTGTGCGCATCGTGTTGCTCCTTGTTTGTTACCGGCGCTTTACCTTTGGCCACTTCAATCCTGCCTTTCATGCCGGCCTCGTAATGACCGGGGCGCAAACAGGCAAAGTCCAGCGTCATGGCGTTGGTGAAATGCCAGACTAGTTCGCCCTGTGCGCCGGGCGCAAGGCTGAGCATATTGGGCTCTTCATGTTCCATATCAGGGAATTTTTGCATGGCTTTGGCGTGGGCTTTCAAGTCTTTGATAGTTCCCAGCACCAGCTCATGTGGCACAGCGCCGGTATTGCGCACGACCAGGCGTATGGTTTCCCCTTGCTTCACGCGCAAAGTGGCCGGCACAAAGCGCATGTTGTCCTGCATGTCTACGGTGACGGTGCGGCTGACTTTAGCGGCCAAACCGGGCTCACCGATGGAGGGGCCATCGTGGGCGTGGCCGCCACCATGCTTGCCGCTCGCTTGTGCCGCAAAGCTGGCGATAGAAATGAAAAGGAGCAGACTTAGACTTTTTAGTGACATAGCAAGGAATTGTTGCAATAACGGTGCTGGGCCAGCGGCAGAGGCATCTGCGGACTTCCTAGGGCTGTTTTACACGCTATGCGCCAGAACCGCCTGACCCACATCAAGCTAACGGTGACCGCCTTATCATGCCTCGGTTTCTAGCAGGGATGCGGAGCGCTAAGCAAGCTAAGCTAAATGCAGGTAACTGGCACTTAGTGAATGACGACCGGGTTTTGCGCCAATCCGGCGTATTG
>CAMCJY010000069.1 GCA_945875225.1 Comamonas sp. lk
AGGCAGTCAACTCGATTGCCGGCATCAGTTCCCTCACCTCGCGCAGCTACGAAGGCCAGTCGGTGGTCATCATCAGCTTTGACCTGACCATGAATGGTCGCAAAGCGGCCGACGATGTGCGCGAGAAAGTTGCATCCGTCAAACCCTCGTTGCGAACCGAAGTGAAAGAGCCGCGGGTTCTGCGCTTTGACCCGTCGGCCAAGGCGGTCTGGTCGGTAGCGGTCTTGCCCGATGGCAAAGGCCCCGCCCTGAGCGCCGTGGAGCTGACCAACTGGGCCGAGCAGGTGTTTAAAAAGCGCCTGGAAAATGTGCCCGGCGTGGGATCGGCCAGCGTGGTGGGTGGCACCAAACGCGAGATCAATATTTACCTCAACCCGCAGGCCATGGAGTCGCTGGGCATTACGCCTGACCAGGTGGTCTCGGCCATACGCAATGAGAACCAAGACCTGCCCCTGGGCAGCATCCGATCTTTGGAGCAGGAGCGGGTGATTCAGGTCTCAGGCCGCATGCAAAGGCCTGCGGACTTTGGCAACATCATCGTCGCCCGCAAAAATGGGGCACCGGTGCGGGTCAGCCAAATTGCACAGCTCAAAGATGGCGCGCAGGAAGTAGAAAACTTAGCCCTGTACAACGGGCAGCGCACCTTGCTGTTGTCGGTACAAAAATCCCAGGACGAGAACACGATTGGCGTCGTCGACGGCCTGGAAAAAACCCTGGTAGAAGTGCGCAAACAATTGCCGCCGGGCATCCGGCTGGAAACGATTACCGATGGTTCGCGTCAGATCCGTGTGTCCGTGGACAACGTCAACCGCACGCTGATCGAAGGCGCGGTGCTCACCGTATTGATTGTGTTTTTGTTTCTTAACTCCTGGCGCTCGACCATCATCACCGGCCTCACGCTACCGATTGCCCTGATCGGCACGTTTTTGTTCATGTACATGCTGGGCTTTACCATCAATATGATCAGCATGATGGCGCTTAGCCTGTGTGTAGGTTTGCTGATTGACGATGCCATCGTGGTGCGCGAAAACATTGTGCGCCATATTCAAATGGGCAAGACGCCGTTTCAAGCCGCTATGGACGGTACGCAAGAAATCGGGCTGGCGGTGCTGGCCACCACCTTGTCTATCGTGGCCGTGTTTTTACCCATTGGTTTTATGGCCGGCATCATCGGCAAGTTTTTCCACGAATTTGGCCTGACGATTGTGGTGGCGGTGCTGATCTCCATGTTTGTGAGCTTCACGCTGGACCCTATGCTTTCCAGCGTCTGGCACGACCCTAGTGTCCAAAGCCATGGCAAACACAGCGGGCCCACTAACTGGTACGACAAAACCATAGGCCGCGTTACCGGCTGGTTTGACCGGGGTACGAATTACCTGATTGATGTATACCAACGCATTTTGCGCTGGGCGCTGGGCCACAAACTGGCTACCGTCTTGCTGGCCATTGGCATTTTTATCGCTAGCGTTTTCATGGTGCCGCTGCTGGGCACCGAGTTTGTGCCGAAGTCAGATTTTTCAGAAACCACGGTCAACTTTCACACCCCGGTTGGCTCCTCCTTGGAAGTGACTGAGGCGCGCGCCAAGCAGGTAGAAGCCATCGTGCGCGAATTTCCGGAGGTGCGCTACACGCTGACCACCATCAATACCGGCAACGCGCAGGGCAAGATGTACGCCAGCATTTACATCCGCTTGGTGGACCGCAAAGCGCGCAAACGCGGTATCGAAGAAATATCGACTATTTTGCGCGAACGCCTGGCCCATGTGCCGGGCATTACCGTCACCCATATTGGCTTATTCGATTCGGTGGGCGGTAGCAAACAAATCACATTCTCGGTGCTGGGCAGCGACATCCAAACCCTGGAGCGCATTGCTCAAAGCGCATTGCCCCAACTGCGTGAAATCCCCGGCCTAGTGGACCTGGACTCCAGCATGAAGCCCAACAAGCCCACCCTGGAATTACAAATCAATCGCGACGCGGCCTCCGACTTGGGCCTCTCCCTGGCCCAGGTCGGCAACAGCCTGCGCACTCTGGTGGCCGGGCAAACCGTGGGCAATTGGCGCGCCAGTGACGACCAAACCTACGACGTCAACGTGCGCCTCAACCCGGCCGCGCGCGACAGCGCCACCGACCTGGAACGCATGCCCTTGGCGATGGGCAGCAATGCCGACGGATCGGGTCGCATCGTGCGCCTGAACCAGGTCGCCAAACTGGTGGAGACCCGGACATCCAACCAAATTAATCGGCGCGACTTGCTGCGCGAGGTCTCCATCAATGCCAACGTCAGTGGCCGCTCGGCCGGCGAGGTATCCAAAGACATCAAGAAAGTGATGGACGGCATCAGCATGCCGCCAGGCTACAGCACACAGTTCAGCGGATCGACCAAAGACATGGCCGACTCCTTTGGCTACGCCGTGTCAGCGCTGGCGCTGGGCATTGTGTTTATTTATATGATTTTGGCCAGCCAGTTCAAAAGCTTTTTGCAACCGCTGGCGCTGATGACGGCCTTGCCGCTGACCCTGATCGGCGTAGTGCTGGCGCTGATGGCCTTTCGCTCCACCCTGTCCATGTTCTCGGTCATCGGTGTGCTGATGTTGATGGGCCTGGTCACCAAAAACGCAATTTTGCTGGTGGACTTTGCCATCCGGGCGCGCGCAGGCTCTACGGACGCCCAGGGACGCGCGGTGCCGGGCTTGGACCGCAATGCGGCCTTGCTGATGGCCGCCAAAGTGCGCCTGCGCCCGATTTTGATGACGACGCTGGCCATGATTTTTGGCATGGTGCCGCTGGCCTTTGCGCTCTCTGAAGGCTCAGAAATGCGCGCGCCCATGGGCCAGGCGGTGATCGGCGGAGTGATTACCTCGTCCCTGCTGACGCTGGTGGTGGTACCGGTGGTGTATTGCTATTTGGACGATCTGGGTCAATGGATGCGCCGACTCTTCGGGCTGCCGGCACCTGCCTTAGAGACGCCGTCACAAGCCGCCGGTAAAATTGGGCTCGTCTGAGCTGTGCTCTCGAAAGTATTGTTATGAACCTTGCCAACATCGCCCAAGCCCGCTTCAATATGATCGAGCAGCAAATCAGACCCTGGAATGTGCTTGATGCCGACGTTCTAACCCTGCTGGCCGATGTGCGGCGCGAAGAGTTTGTGCCCTTGGCGCACCAGGCGCTGGCCTTTGCTGACCTGGAAGTGCCCCTAGGCTACGGCCAGTGCATGCTGGCACCGCGCCTGGAAGCACGCATGCTGCAAGACTTGCAAATCCAGCCCCATGAAAAAGCACTGGAGATCGGCACCGGCTCGGGCTATATGGCTGCGCTGTTGGGGCGCCGCGCACATAGCGTACTGAGCCTGGAGCGCATCCCCGAACTGGCCGCCATAGCAGGCACCAATCTACAAAAAGCCGGCTTGCATAATGTCGAAGTACGGGTTGCTGATGGCTCCCAAGCCTTGGGCGACTTAGGGAAATTTGACGCCATCGTGCTCAGCGGCTCGGTGCCCCAGGTGCCGCAACATGTGCTGGACCTGCTGGCTGTGGGCGGCCGCCTGATAGCCATTGTGGGCGATGAGCCCATCATGTCCGCGCAGCTGATTACCCGCGTGAGCGAGACCGCACTGCGCAGCACCACACCCTGGGATGCCAACGCACCGCGTCTGCACGGATTTGCCGAACATTCGCAGTTCCACTTTTAAAGCACCACCTATCCAAGCATGATTGCACAGGTCCGACCCGCTGATTTCGCCGCTTGGTTGGCGGCTGTCGCGCTATCGCACCCCATGGACGCGCCGGTCTTGCTCGATGTGCGCGAACCTTATGAGCTGGACTGGGCCCAGTTGGCACAGGGCACTGATTTTCGCGTCCTCGCCATCCCTATGGCCCAACTACCAGCGCGCCTGGCCGAACTCGACCCCGACCAAGCCATTGCCTGCCTGTGCCACCATGGCATGCGCAGCATGCAAGTGGCCCGCTTTCTGGTTAGCAACGGTTTTGACCATGTGGTCAATATCGAAGGCGGTATCGACGCCTGGTCCGCGCAAGTCGATAGCACTTTTGCGCTTTATTGACGCAAAGACATTCTTCGTTGACGAACATTATCCGGCCCCAACAACATCTATTTAACGACCGAGAAACTGCCCATGAAAAAACCCATCCATCCCTCGCATTTACGCCGTGTAGTTCTGCTGATGGCGATCGGCATGGCACCGACCGCGCAGGCCCAAAGCCTGGTGGACTTGTATGCCGCTGCGCGCGACTTTGATGCGAGCTACCAATCGGCCAAGGCGCAAAACGATGCCAACCTGTACAAAGCCGACCAGGCTATGGCTCTGGTCTTGCCCAAGGTCGGCATCAATGCCACCTGGAGCGCCGGCTTGGCGCAAGACGACCGTGGCTTTAACAACAACTCTATGACGCTGGACGCCAGCCAGGGCTTGTACCGGCCAGCGGACGACGCCAGCTATGCGCAAAGCCGCAAAGCGGTACAACAAGCCGCCAGCGCCTTGCAAACTGCCGAGCAGGAACTGATCTTGCGCCTGAGTCAGGCCTACTTTGATGTGCTGGCATCGGCCGACAGCCTGGAGTTTGTAAAAGCCCAAAAAGTAGCCGTGCAAGAACAACTGGCTGCCGCCAAACGCAACTTTGAAGTCGGCACTTCCACGATCACCGACGCGCGCGAAGCGCAAGCCCGCTTTGACTTGGTGCTGGCCCAAGAGATCGCCGCAGAAAATGATTTGCGCGTCAAGACATTGGCGCTGGCGCAGTTAGTGGGCAAGTCCGATGTCAAGCCGCTGGCGGTTGCGCCGGATTTCAATCTTTCGCAGTTCTCGCCCGCCGACATGAACGAATGGCTGACCGTCGGTCAAACCGAGCACCCCGCCATCCGTCAGCTCAAGCTCGCGCTGGAAGTGGCCCGCCTGGAAACCCAAAAGGCCAATGCAGCCAATTTGCCTACGGTGGATCTGGTGGCCCGCTACCAGGCCACAACCAACAATGGCAGCGTGGCCTCGTCACTGTTTGGGGGCTCCAATGCCTACACGCTGGGTTTCAACATCAACATGCCCTTGTTTTCCGGCTACTCGATTCAAAACCGCGTCAAAGAAACCTTGTCTCTCGAAGACAAGGCGCGCGCGGATCTGGAAGCAGCGCAGCGCAATGTGGCCCAGAGCACCCGTGCAGCGTTTATGGGCGTGGATTCGGCACTCGGACAGGTGCGGGCCTACCAAGCGGCGGCTATCTCCAGCCAAAGCGCACTCGATGCCAACAAGTTGGGTTATCAGGTCGGCGTGCGCATCAACATCGACGTGCTCAATTCCCAAAGCCAGCTGTACGACACCAAAGCCAAGCTATCTAAAGCGCGCTACGACGTGTTGGTGGGCAACCTCAAGCTACGCCAGGCCAGCGGCATCCTCAAGGCGGCTGATCTACAAGCGATCAATGCACTGCTGCGCTAAGCGCTAAACGGCAAAGTCCGGGCGCTTTAGCCCTGACGCCACAGCACATCTAAGGCCCGGCTTAAACGCAGTGCCGCGCCCCTGTGGGTCTGCGCAAAAGCCCAGGCAGCGCTGCTGGCAGCTTCCAGGGCCGCTTTGTCTTCCAGAAGTTGCAAAGCCGCTTGCATGGCCGATGCCATGTCAGGCCGCAGCAAAGCGGCGCCCGCTTCCTGGGCCATCTCGGCGGCTTGCGCAAAATTAAAGGTATGCGGGCCCATGACCACCGGGCAACGGCAGGCGGCAGCCTCAATCAGGTTTTGCCCGCCTAGCGGCGCAAAGCTGCCGCCCAGCAAGGCCACATCGGCCAGCCCATAATAAAACGCCATCTCTCCCAGCGTATCGCCCAACCAAACGTCAGCGGCCGAAAACGGGGCGCCATCGACCGATCGGCGCGCCACCGACAAGCCCGCCGACTGCAGCAAGTCGGCTACTGTGTCAAAACGCTGCGGATGGCGCGGCACGATCAAGCACTGCACCCGGTCCATACCCAGCCCGCTTGCCTGCGCATGGCGCATCGCATCGAGCCACATCTGCTCTTCGCCTTCGCGGCTCACGGCCAGCATCAGTACCGGACGCGGCTGCGCCTGGCGGGCCGCTTGGCCTTGGCTCCACAAAGCCAGCTCGGGTTCCATGTCAAATTTGATATTGCCGGTCGGCGCATGGGGCTTGACCCCCAGCGCGCGAAAACGCATGGCCTGGTCCTCATCCTGCGGCCAAACACCGGCCAGGCTTTGGTAAGTCGGTTCGGCCAGCCAATGCAAGCGCTGGGCGCGCTGCAAGGAGTGCGCGCTTAAGCGCGCATTGACCAAGCACAGTGGCACCAAGGCCTGGGCACAGGCGCGCACCAGGTTGGGCCAGATTTCGGTGTCCACCAACAAGCCCAGGCGAGGCCTGAAATGCTGCACAAAACGACGCGTGGCGGCCGGCGTGTCCCAGGGCTGCCAAACCTGCAAATCGCCCGCTTGCAGCAAGTCAGCGCCAGCATCCAGCCCGGTGGCCGTGCCATGGGTGAGTAATAAGCGCATCCCGGGCCATTGCGCACGCAACAAGGCAATCAATGCCCCGATAGCACGGGTCTCACCGAGGGACACCGAATGCACCCACAACACCGGGCCCGCTTGCAAGGCCGCTGCGCCATAGTGCCCGAAACGCTGTTCCACATGCTGCGCATACGCCGGTTCGCTACGCGCCCGACGGCGCAGCTTCCAGCGCAGCGCGGGCTGCAACAAGCGCGTGAGCAGGCTGTAAACCGCCAGGGCCAGCGATTGCAGGGTTTGCATCAGATGAGCCCATGCCGCAAACGCACCGAATTCCAAGCCTGCCACACTTGTTCGATCGAAGGATGGGGAGATGCAAACACACTGCACTGGCACGCATGGCCATGGGGACCGGTACGCCAGGCCGTATCAAAGTTGTAAACCTGTACATGCGACAGGCCCAGTGCTACGGCGATGTGGCTTAGGCCGCTGTCAACCCCGATAGCGCCCGCGCAAGCAGCTAGCGCATCGACCATGGCATGAAGTCCCAAACGAGGCCATACCAGCGCATGGTCTATGCCTTGCACAATGGCTTGGGCCTGCCTCTCTTCTTCATCATTTCCGTGCGCTATTGCCAGTGCGTAACCGTCCGCACGTATCCGTTTACTCAGCGATTGCCAATGGCCTATCGGCCATTGTTTGTCGGCGCGTGAACTACCAATTAAGAGCGCAACCACGGGCAGCGCGTCGCTTGTTGGTCCGACGGTTTGCGCTAGCGACAACTTTGGGGCTTTCTGGGGGGTCAATCCAAATGAAAAGCTTGACGACAGTGGGTAACCCATAGCCTTGGCGCACAGCAAGCGGCTGCGTTCCAATGCGCCGATATGAAGGGGCAAATCCACCACTTGATGCGCTACCCAGCGCGTGGGGGGCTCGTACGACGAACCTTCGGTACGTGCCGCCATGGCCACGCGCAACCCGCCAGGCGCCAGACGCGCCATGTAAGCCACCAACGCCGATTTGCTCAAGCCTTGCAAATCAATCACACGGTCGTAGGCGGACAGGTTCAACTCAGCGCGAAAGCTTTGCCAGGCGCTGCGCGTATCCGCAGAAAAAGGCGCATGGCGCCAGCGCCGCAAATTGCATTCGATGACTCTAGCAACGCCGGCGCATTGACGTAACAAAGGCGCAAAGGCAGACTCCACCACCCAGTCAATCTGCGCGCCGGGCAGGGCTGCTTGTAAATCCTGCACCGCAGGCATAGCGTGCACCACATCGCCCAAAGACGAGAGCTTGACAATCAATATCTTCAATGCGCAGCCTCTTTAACCAGCGCATCAGGCTTCACGCTGCGCAACAAAACCATCATGGCGTCTCCAATGCGTGCCAGCGCCTGCGCATCGTGGCCCTCAAAGCGCAGCACCAGCACTGGCGTGGTGTTGGAGGCACGCACCAGGCCAAAACCATCGGGCCAATCCACGCGCAAACCATCGATAGTGGTGCATACCGCTGGGGCGGCAAAGTTTGCCGCTGCTACCAAGCGTTCCACTACGGCGTGCGCTTCGCCTTCTTGGCAGGGCACGTTGAGCTCGGGCGTGGAAAAGCTGGTGGGCAAGGCGTGCAGCAAAGCATTGGAGTCGGCAACACGGCTGACGATCTCCAGCAAACGGCATCCTGCATAGGTGCCGTCGTCAAAGCCAAACCAGCGCTCTTTGAAAAATATATGCCCGCTCATCTCGCCGCCCAATGGCGAATCGATCTCGCGCATTTTTGCTTTGATCAAAGAGTGGCCTGTCTTGAACATCAGCGGCACGCCACCTGCTGCAGCTATGGCCGGGGCCAAGCGCTGCGAACACTTCACATCAAACAAAATCGTAGCGCCCGGCAC